>CAZHCK010000001.1:0-71941 GCA_964530915.1 uncultured Cloacibacterium sp.
TTATTATTCTATTAACGGAAGTGATTTTAAAGAATACAAAGGAGAATTAACACTTACCGAAACTTCTACCATTAAAATTTTTGCTGAAAATAACAAAAGTGAAAAAAGCGGAATGGTAACCGCAAAATTCTACAAAAAACCCAACAACTACTCCATCGATATTAAATCAAAAGCCAATCCACAATATTTTGCAGGTGGAAACGAAGGTTTAATCGATGGAATTTCTGGTGATGCCAATTGGCGAAAAGGTGATTGGCACGGTTATCAGTCGCAAGATTTCGAGGCTATAATAAATTTGAAAGAACCTAAAGAAATTTCTAAAATTTCCTCCGACTTTTTACAAGATACCAGAGCTTGGATTTTGATGCCCACCAAAGTAGAATTCTATATTTCTGAGGATAATGTAAATTTCAAAAAATTAGGAGAAGTTCTAAATCCAATTGATGCGCAAGATTACAACGTTCAGACCAAAAATTTAGAATTACATTTTGCCAAAACCAAGGCTAAATATGTAAAGATTATTGCCAGAAATTTCGGAAAATTACCGAGTTGGCATCAAGGTTTTCCTTTTAACGGAGAAGCCTTTATTTTCATAGACGAAATCACCATTCTATAAAAATCTTGGGCGCTTCCAAAGGAAGCGCCCAAGACGTAAAAAATATTAATATATGGATTAATTATTATACATAATTTTGTAATATTCATCAGCCATTCTATCAGAATTGAACTGCTCTTTTACATCATCCATTGCATTTTTCACTACTTGTCTCCATTCATCTGGTCTTTCGTAGTACATTGGTAAGATTTGGTTTTCTAAGATGTCATACAATTGGTTCATATCATAATTGTCTACATCGAAAACGCTCATGTTCGCATAATCTGCTTGTGGAACTACAAAAGAGTTCACTCCATTTTTTGCAAATTCTGGAATCCAACCATCGTCTGTAGAAAGGTTTACTGAAGCGTTCATAGAAGCCGTCATACCAGAAGTACCAGAAGCTTCTCTAGGAACTCTTGGGTTGTTTAACCAAACATCAGAACCTTGTTTTAAAGATTTACTTAATGACAATTCATAACCTGTAAGAACCGCCATATTTTTATGATTTTTACTTTCTTCAACTAAGTTGTTAAAAGTAGAAATCGCTGCATAATCTACTGGATAAGGTTTTCCTGCAAAGATAATTTGCACTGGATATTTTTTGTTTTCCAATAATTTTCTGAATCTTTCTTTGTCTTGAAGCAATAAATCTGCTCTTTTGTATCCTGCAAATCTTCTTGCCCAAACCATGGTGAATACTTTAGAGTCAAATAATTTACCACATTGGTCTGCAACAATTCTGAAAGTTCTCTTTTTAAGATATTTTTTTCTGAAATCGAATTCTTCGTCTTCTCTTTCTTCTCTAGCGTTATAAAGCGGTTTATCTGCCCAATATTTGAAATCTTGTGCATTGGTAATAGCTTTAATTTCGCAAATTCCTGGATATTTACCCCACATTTCGTTAGAAACTACACCATGTAACTGAGAAACTCCATTCGCAATTCTTGCCATTCTCAATGCGCACAATGAGTGGTTGAATTGGTCATTATCTTGTCCTTCAATTTTCTTTACTTCTTCTAAGCTTAAGCCAGAGAAATAAGACATTTGGTGACAAAGGTGTACATTATGCTTTTCGTTTCCAGCTTCTTCTGGAGTGTGAGTAGTGAAAACCAATCTTTCTTTTACTTTTTCTAAATCTCCACCGAATTTTTTCAATAAATAGAATGCTGCTGGTAAACCGTGCGCTTCATTTAAGTGATACACTTCTCTTTCTAGGTTTAACTCGTCTAATAACTTAGCTCCACCTTTTCCTAGAAGGATGTATTGTGCCAATTTTGTAGATTCATTAGCATCATATAATCTGTGGCAGATGGTTTTAGAAACGTGGTCATTTTCTGGCACATCCGTAGAAAGTAAAAAGATAGGTGCAGTTTTAAACGTTTCTGGGTTCAGGTACATTACTTTTACCCAAACTGGCGCATCATGAATGTCAATTTGGAATTTAATTCCTGTATCTTCCAAGAAGCTGTACATTTTCTTAGTCCAAACTGGATTAAGCGTTTGATCGTGGTTTCTGGCTTGGTCATAATAACCAAATTTCCACAAAATACCAATTCCGATGGTGTCTTGCTTCAGATTATAAACACTTCTCATGTGAGAACCTGCCAAAAATCCTAAACCTCCACTGTATATTTTCAATGCTTGATCAATGGCAAATTCCATCGAAAAATACGCAACTTTCTTGCTGTAATTCGGGTTGATGCTATAAGGCATCTGATAATTTCTAAAATCCATTTTTCTCGTTTCTTTAAAATCAGGTGCAAAGGTATTATTTTTTTAGAAAACTGAAGCGGAATGTATGTTAAGAATAGAAACTTTGATAAAAATCATAAATTCTTTTATAAAATCAGCAATCTTGCATGATGTAAATCATCTCAAAATCGGTGTCACAAAACACAGTTTTTAATAATTTTACCAACTGAAAATCATGCTTGTAAAAATTATGGAAAGAACAATGACTAAACCCCTAGCCCAAACTTTAGAAGACTTAAAAAATGTCTCGGCAGACTTTAATACCGTTGTAGAAAACCTATTCGAATTCAGTTTCGAAGACTACAACCAAGTTTTCAAAATCAACGAACTAGATATTCCTGCCAAAACGTATAAAAGATTCCCTGTTTTTAACAATGAAAACGCTGTAGCAATTCTCATGTTATGGGGCGCTGAAAATAAAACAGCGATTCACGACCACAAAAACTATGAGGGAAAAATAAAAGTTCTAAAAGGTGAATTAACCGAGGTGTATTACAAAGAAACCAAAGATTTCATAGAATATGAAGGCGCTGGTGTAGCGATAGAAGGCATTTCTTTTGCCGAAGAAATGGGCGGAATTCACAGTATCGTGAACAATAAACCTACGCTATCGGTAAGTTTACATATTTACAAAACCAACCAACTGAACCTAAGTGGAGTTAGAATTTTCGACTTAGAGCACAAAAAATGGGCGGTTCTTAATGACAAAGCACCATCTTGCACTTGGAACTTACCAGAAGAAGCTTTTGAAAAAATTTATCAACTATAAAAACGAAACACAAAACCATATAGACTCAAACTATCTTTCCAAAAATCCACAAATGCAAAAATTTGTGGATTTTTTATGTTTTTAAAACTCATTTCATTGAAAAAAAGAGTCTCAAAAAGCAGTTTTGTTCGAATCATGTTCGAATCAAGCTCGAATCAACTTCGGAAAACGGGTACTTTTTCCGAACAAAACTCGAATTAGACTCGACTTTGATTGCCACAAAACTCGGAAAAGACACTAACTTTTAAAATAAAATTTTTCCGTAAATTTGCACCCAATTTATTATGGAAAATTTCACTACAAAAACCGCTGCTTTTCATACGTTGGGTTGCAAACTGAACTTTGCGGAAACCTCTACTATTGCCAGACAATTGACTGGTGCAGGTTACCAAAAAGTAAGTTTTGACGATGCTGCGAATGTTTATATCATCAATACCTGTTCTGTAACTGATAATGCAGACAAGGAATGTAAACTTCACGTAAAACGTGCGATGAAAGCCAATCCTGATGGTTTGGTGGTGATTGTAGGTTGCTATGCCCAACTAAAACCCGAAGAAATTTCTGCCATTGAAGGCGTGGATTTGGTTTTAGGAGCCAAAGAAAAATTCAATATTCTGAGTTACCTCGAAGATTTAGAAAAAACAGAACATCACGCTCAAGTTCACTCTTGCGAAATAGAAGAAACCGACTTTTTCATCGGAAGTTATTCTATTGGCGACAGAACCAGAGCTTTTTTAAAAGTTCAAGATGGTTGTGATTATAAATGTACCTATTGCACGATTCCTTTGGCTAGAGGAATTTCTAGAAGTGACACCGTAGAAAACGTAGTGAAAAATGCCAAAGAAATTGCCGAAAAAGACATCAAAGAAATTGTTTTAACGGGTGTAAACATTGGCGATTACGGAAAAGGTGAATTTGGCAATAAAAAACACGAACATACTTTCCTAGATTTGGTGAAAGAACTCAATAAAGTAGATGGAATCGAAAGAATTAGAATTTCTTCTATTGAACCGAATTTACTGAAAGACGAAACCATAGATTTGGTAGCAGAAAGCAAGAGTTTTGTGCCGCATTTCCATATTCCACTACAAAGTGGAAGCGATGATTTGCTCAAAAAAATGAAGCGAAGATACCTTACCAAATTGTACAGCGACAGAGTTTCTAAAATTAGAGAAGTAATGCCCGATGCTGCAATTGGCGTAGATGTAATTGTAGGATTTCCGGGAGAAACCGAAGAGAAATTTTTAGAAACCTACAACTTTATCAACGAACTGCCGATTACGTATTTACACGTTTTCACGTATTCTGAAAGAGAAAACACAGAAGCCGTAGAAATGGAAGGTGTAGTGCCGATTGCGGAACGTAAAAAACGTAACAAAATGCTCAGAATTCTTTCGGAGAAAAAGAAAATGGCATTTTACCAAAGACAGCTGGGAAAAACCTTACCTGTACTTTGGGAACACGAAGAAAAAGACGGAAAAATGTTTGGCTTCACCGAAAATTATGTGCGCGTACAGAAACCTTTTGACGCGAGTTCTATCAACCAAATAGAAATGGTAAAACTGGATAAAATTCAACCAGACGGAACCGTTTCTATCTCTCCTATTTTTGAGGAGTTTCTAGCGAAGGTTTAGGGAAAATTTTCAAAAAATCAAAAAAGGCATGATTTTTTCATTTTTTATTTTAAATTTGTATCAAATAACCATCTCATTATGATAACCAAAGTTCAATCAAAAGGAGAAAAGCTCAACTGGAAACCTTTAAAAACGGTAACCCCAGTTAGAATTTCTGCTAAAAATTTAAAGGGAAACAAAGTTGCTGTTTCTAGCAATTCTTCTAATAAAAGAGTTGTTATTTCATAAACATTTCTATCATTGTATAGCAATGTTATATCCGCTTAAGTTTATTCAAAAAGATATATGTAAAGATGGTTCAGACCATCTTTTTACGTACATATACAAATTTACACTCACAGAAACCCATCTGCATTACATTATAAGAGCAGAATACCATACCGAAAATGTTTTTGCTGTGAAATTCTATTCCAAAAAAGATAGAAAAAGTCTGTATAAGTACAATAAAATCATTAATAAAAACACTTATACTTCGGTAATTAATATTTTAGAAACTTGCACGTCTTTAATCCCTATTTTACTAGAAAAACATCCCAATTGTAGCTTTGCGCTATCTTCTGCAAGAAGTATTGATTTCAGCAATCCTAAAAAACTAACGGAACATCTAGAAGAAAACCAAAGATTTAGAATTTATTCTCGTTTTATACAAGACAGAATAGGAACTTCTACTTTTACTCATTTAGAATATCCTACCATCAGTTCTTATTTATTGATTAACAATGCCGAACAAGATATTGATAAAAAGGAAAAAAGAATTTTAGAAATGTTTGAAAGAACTTATCAAACTATTCCTGACATTATTGATTAATAATTTATCTCTCCTACTTTCGAAGAGTTTTTGGCAAAAGTTTAGGGAATTTTCATTTCCTCTTATCCTAAAGGATGTGAAAATTTTAAATATAAATTCTAAAATCGTTGCAGTAATGTGACGATTTTTTTGTGGGTAATTGCAAATAATAAAATTATCTGTACACTTTGTCATTCCGTAGGAATCTAGATTCCAATTTTTGCGCAATTCTTTGTAGAGATTGACTCCGTCGAACCACTTCGTTAGGTTTCCTACGGAAATCGAAGATTCGACGAAGTCAATGACAAACTTTGTGGTAAATGATAAAGTAATGTTCTTAGTGCGATTCCCCTCTTTCAGAGGGGTGGCATTCCGAGAATCGGAATGACGGGGTGTTTAGAAATATTCTGATTATTTCTAAACATTTTATGTTTTTCCGTAATGTAGTGTGGGTTTTATTTTTTATTTTAGTGGAAAATTATTCCTAATAATATTATACTTTACAAAAAATTAATTATTTACCATTATGGAAACAATTGAAATAAATAATTTTGGTCCAATTGAAAATTTAAAAATTCGAATAAAAGAAATAAATATTTTTATTGGAAAAACTTCATCTGGAAAAAGTACTGTTGCAAAGTTAATATGTATTTTTAATAGTGAAGAATTTATAAGAAATAGTAATGTTAATGTTTTTAAAAAGCTTCTAAAAAATTATAATATTGATTTTGATATTAGTCAAAATACTTTTATTGAATATAGAAAAAACAACTACTATTGGAAATTTGAAAAAAATCAATTAATTAACAATTACCCTTACAATGAGATTGTTTCTTTTATAAATCCTGTTTATGAAATTGTAAAAAACAGTAGTCAAAACAAAAAATTAAGCAAAGCAATGTTTAGTTTACTGCTATTAAATATTGTTGATTTTACATCCTTAAAAAAAATAAACGCGTTACAAAATAAGAAAACAGCAAAAATATTTGAAATTATCTCCGAAATTGTAGACATCAAAGATGAAATATCGAAAGGAATTTATAATAACTTAGACAAAATTGATGAGTTAATTATTTCTTTCTATTCCGTAGTAAAAAATGAAATTGATTTATACACACCAATATATATACCAGCTGAAAGAATAATACTTTCGATGATTGCAGATTCAGTTTTTGGATTATTAAAAAATGACGTTTCACTTGCTCAATGCATTAAAGATTTTGGATCTCAATTTGAAGTTGCAAGATCAAAGAATAAAAATGTAAATATTGACATTTTAAATGCAACCTATAATTATGAAAATAAAACAAATTTTATAACACTAAATGATGGAAAAAAACTCAAATTAGAACAAGCATCAAGTGGTTTTCAAAGCATAACTCCGTTATATTTAGTTCTAAACAATCTGGTTAGTAAAAATGATGGCGTAACAAAAAATATAGTTGTTGTAGAAGAACCAGAATTAAGCCTATATCCAACAATCCAGAAAATGTTATTAGAATTTATTATTGAGAAAGTTAATAATACAAAAAGTAAACTAATAATTACTACACACAGTCCATATATATTAACTTCTTTTGACAACTTAATTCAAGCAAATAATACATTTATTATAGATAAAACAAAAAAAGAAAACCTATCAGAAATCATTAATCAAAAGCTGTGGGTAAATTTTGATGCTGTTACATCATATTATTTTGATAACAAAACAGCAAATGATACACTAGACTATGAATCTCGCAACATAGGTTCATCAAAAATTGATGATGTTTCAGAAAAAATTGCAGACGAATTTGAGCAGATTCTTGAATTAAAATATTCCTAATTATGTGTTGTGAAATGTTGCGTAAAATAATCAAAGATATTAAGCCTTGCTGCCTTTCTAATTCTAATGTTGCAGAAGAAAATGGAAAAAAAATAACGTTTTCAAAATTCAAACATAACGAAATTTGTCGACTAAAATTAGATAAATGTCACATAGATGAAACTAAAAAAAAGTGCGACTACTTATTTTACACTTGCAAAACCAAAGAAATACATTTAGTTGAGTTAAAAGGGACAGATGTTGAATATGGATGTTTACAAATAATAGAATCACATAAAAGAATAGCTATTGACATTAAAGAAAATTTTAATGAAAGCGCAAAAGATTATATTATTGATGATATAAAATTTAAAGGTTATATTGTTTCTTCTTCTGTACCAAAATCAACTGAAATTAGATTCAGAAAATTACAAGAAAAAATTTATAGAGAAAAAAAAATTTTTATAAAAAAATATCATAATTATTGCTGTGTATAATTCTTATTGTTTTGCATTTGTATATTTTTAATTTAACCTTCCCCAAAAATTCCCATCAAAGAGCTAAAACCAGCTTATGAAAATTTTGAAATTTCTACCTCTTTTAGTGTTACTCCCGTTTTTGAGTTGCAGCAGTAATGAAGATGAACCTACGCCAACTCCCGCAGAAACGATGTATTTCCCTAATAATACAGACAACAATTGGGAAACCAAATCTATTGCCAGTCTCGGTTGGAATCAAAGCGCAGTGCAACCGCTTAAAGATTTTTTGGCAGAAAAACATTCTAAATCTTTTATGATTTTGGTAAACGGTAGAATTGTGATGGAAGAATATTTCAACGGGCATTCTGCTACCGCAACTTGGCCATGGAACAGCGCTGGAAAAACGTTGGTTTCTACTACCACAGGAATTGCACAACAAGAAGGTTTACTGAACATCAACAATAAAGTTTCTCAATATTTAGGAAACGGCTGGACTAGCGAACCTCTGGAAAAAGAAAACCTCATCACGCCAAGACATTTACTTACCATGACTTCGGGCTTAAATGACGAAAGCAATTGGGTAATCAAATCTAACCTCACGTATTTGGCAGATGCAGGAACGAGATGGTCTTACAGCAATGTTTTTCAGAAATTAATAGATGTAGTTGCCGCTTCTAGCAACCAAACTTTTGAGAATTATTTTAATGCCAAACTGAAAAATAAAATCGGGATGGATGGTTTCTGGAATTTCGGGACTATTTTCACCATTTATCATAGCAATACCAGAAGTATGGCGAGATTTGGACTGCTTTTCCTGAACAAAGGAAAATGGAAAAATGAACAAATCATCAATGAAACTTATCTGAACGAAGCCATTTCTACTTCTCAAGATATCAATCCTTCTTACGGTTATCTTTGGTGGCTCAATGGAAAATCCAAATATATGGTTCCAGGTTCGCAAACGGTTTATCCCACTGCTTTAGTTCCTAATGCTCCTGCAGATATGTATGCAGCAATGGGCGCTGAAGATCAAAGAATTTACGTAATTCCTAGTAAAAATATGTTGGTCATCAGAATGGGTGATGCTTCGGATCCACAGAATCCTAATTTCGCATTGTCTGGTTTTGATGCAGCACTTTGGGATAAAATCAATGCGATGATAAAATAGATGCTAGATTCTAGATGTTAGATACTAGATTTTTCTAATTTAAAACGCAAAGATTTTTAACAAATTTTTCATGCTTTAAGTGAGCAAAGTTGACGAATAAATTCGTTTTTAAGCTTTCGCTTTTTCAATTCGCTTGCGAATTTTAGCTTTGCTTTCTTATTAAATATTAGTTTTTATTATTCAGAATCTTTGCGTTTTAAAAACATTAAGCATTGACGATTTTCGCAAAATTACTTCACTCAAAATATTATATAAAAAAATTCAAAATTTACTTTCTTTGAACAGAGGAAAATAAATTTTGAATTTTTGTTTTATGCGAACTTTTGAGATTCTCACCTCTTATGTCTTGTATCTAGTATCTAGTATCTAATGCTCAAACCAAATATCTTGGTATTTCACACCTGCTTCGATTGGTAATTGCAACCAGTTATTCTGAGGAACAATTGGGCAACTGTAATCGGTAGCGTTATAAGCACAAAAAGGATGATAAGCTTTATTGAAATCAATAATCAATTCATCATTTTGAGGAATTCTTAAGTCCAAATATCTTCCGCCACCATACGTATCTTTACCGTTGGTTTCATCTTTGAAAGGCAAGAACAAATAATCCTGATATTCTGGGTCATCTAACAAAGCTAAACTTTGATAAACCGTCAAAACTTGTTCTACTCCATTCAGCGTGAAATAGGCTTTCCCGAATTCTCTGTATTTTTTGGTTCTTCCAGACGAAGTAGGAATTTCAAAAGGAACCGCGTTTTCAGTTTTTACCAATTTCGCTTTTACACGATAGGTTAAATCGATAGGAAAAAACGGATGAGATTTGAATTTCTTGAAATTAGAACCACGCAAAGGCGTTTCTTCTTCTGTTTTGTATTCTCGATTGAGTTCTTTTTGGAACGTTTCGATTTCTAAAATTTCTGCTGGAAATTGTTTTTTGTCGGTTTTATTTTTAAGACCTTGACCAAAGGCAAAACTTGAAACTAGGAGTAAAAGTAGGTAAATCTTCTTCATTTAAATTAATTTTATAGTATAAACATCGCTTTCATTTCTATCAATATCGGTAACCAGAAAACCTCCTTCCTGCGGAATCTCTTCTACAAAATCAAAGATTTTACAATCCTTAGGCAATCCAGAAAAAATTAGGGTAAACCAATATTCTTTCACAGGCGGAACTTCCGTCCAATAAGGAAACATCGAGATATTTTCCCAGAATAAAAGTTGGCTTCTGTGCCCCGTGAATTTATCCACCAAGAACGTGGTGCGCCAAATTCTTACGAGATTTCCAATCAAATAATTATTCTGAAAACCACAATGCACGATAACTTGTTTCTCTTGCTCGAATTTCGTGTCGAGTTGTGAGAGCAATTCTGGAGCAATATTGGGTTTGATAATGGTAGCCATTGATAAAAATTCAACGGCACAAGTTAAGAATTTTTAGAAAATAAATGGAGGTTATCTTCCTCAAAATTTCATTAACATTCTGCCACGTTCACGGCAACAGCTAAACCACCTTCAGAAGTTTCTTTGTACTTAGAATTCATGTCAAGAGCGGTTTCCCACATAGATTTAATCACATCATCCAGAGTAACTCTGGCTTTAGAAGGATCACTTTCTAGCGCGATGTGACAAGCAGTAATCGCTTTCATCGCGCCCATAGAATTTCTCTCAATACACGGAATCTGAACCAACCCGCCAATTGGGTCGCAAGTCAAACCAAGGTGATGTTCCATCGCAATTTCTGCCGCCATCATTACTTGAGCTGGAGTTCCGCCCGAAATTTCTGTCAAACCAGCTGCCGCCATCGCCGAAGAAACACCGATTTCTGCTTGGCAACCTCCCATCGCTGCAGAAATGGTTGCATTTTTCTTGAAAAGCGTACCGATTTCTCCCGCTACTAAAATAAATCTGATGATATCTTTTTCTGAGTTGAATTCTGTAAAAGTTTGAGAATACATGAGCACCGCAGGAATTACACCACTCGCTCCGTTAGTTGGCGCCGTGATAATTCTACCAAAACTGGCATTTTCTTCGTTTACTGCCAATGCAAAACAAGAAATCCAACGGGTAATTTGATTGAAATCTTTTGGAGAATTTTTTACCGCAGCAAACCATTCGTTTATATTTTTGTAAATAACGTCCTCGCCTAATAATTTTCGATTGAAATCTGCAGCTCTTCTCGTTACATTAAGTCCACCCGGTAAAACCCCTTCTTTATTAACACCTTTGTAAATGCATTCTTTTATTTGTTGCCAAATGTAAAGCGCTTCACTTCTAGTTTCTTCTTTGGTTCTCCAAGCTTCTTCATTGATGTACACTAAATCAGAAAGTCTTGCAACGCCTAATTTTTCACAATATTTGGAAATATCTTCGCCTTTATGACAAGGATAAGGTGTTCTAATACAGTGACTTTCTATAGAATTATCTTCTTGCGTCGCTACAAAACCGCCACCTACAGAATAGTAGTCTTTTTCTAAAATTTCGCCGTTATTAAAAACCGCTTTGAAAATCATTCCATTTGGGTGAAAATCTAAAGATTTTTGCATATTGAGCACCAAATGTTTTCCATAAATAAAAGGAATTTCTTTTTCAGCACCTAAAATCAATTTTCCAGAATTTTTGATTTCGGCAATTTTAGCATCTATTTTATCGGTATCTATTTTTTTAAAATTTTCGCCGCTTAAACCGAGCATTCCGGCAATATCTGTTCCGTGACCGATTCCTGTTTTGGCAAGCGAACCAAAAAACTCTACATACACTTCTGCCACCTCTGAAATCTGGTGATTTCTTCTGATTTCGCTCAGAAACATTTCCGCTGCATTCCAAGGTCCCATCGTATGAGACGAAGACGGCCCAATTCCTACTTTTATGATTTCAAAAACCGAAATACTCTCCATATTGATTATTGATAAATGATTTTTACAAAGATAAAATTATTAGGCAAACCATAAAAAATTATTCATCCTTAAAATTTTGAAAATACACCTCCAAATTTTGTAACAGATAAGACACTTATTCTCAATTAATTTGCTCTTAAAAAAACAACTCATTTCCTATGAATATCATTCCCGAAAATCTAAAAAAATACCAGAAATTCATTTCTTTGGTACTCAAATATAGAAACAGCGATATTTTATCGGCTGCTTCAGACAAAGCGCTTGATGAATTGGCAGAAGACCAAGAACTTTCTGAAGAATCTAATCGCTATACTTCGCCAGAAGAATTGGTAGAAGACCTTAAAAATATGGGGCCGACTTATGTAAAAATCGGGCAAACCCTTTCTACAAGACCAGATTTATTGCCAGAACCTTATTTATTGGCATTGGCTTCTCTACAAGATGATGTAGAGGAAATTCCGTATTCTAAAATTCAAAAAATGGTGGAAGAGGAATTGGGAACGAAAATATCCAAAGCTTTTTTGAGTTTTGACACCCAACCTTTGGCTTCGGCAAGTATTGGGCAGGTTCACAAAGCAGTTTTGCGCTCTGGAAAAGAAGTAGCGGTGAAAATTCAAAGACCGGGAATTCGTAAAAACTTCATCGAAGATTTAGACACTTTGAAAGAATTATCAGATCTTGCTGTAAAACATTCTAAAATTGCCAAAAAATACGGAATAGACGATGTTCTAGATGAGATGAGACACATCCTTATTCACGAGTTGGATTATAGTAGAGAAGCTCAAAATCTGATTGCTCTGGGCAAAAATCTAGAAAAATTTGAGCATATTGTGATTCCTCAACCTGTTTTAGACTACTCTACTTCTAAAATTCTGACAATGGATTTTGTAGAAGGTCAAAAAATCACTTCCGTTCATGGAATTCAAAAAACGGAAACCGATTTTTCGGTGCTCATTGATGAATTGGTAGAAGCTTATCTTCAACAGATTATTTTTGATGGTTTTGCACATGCAGATCCGCATCCTGGAAATGTACACCTAACCAAAGACCGAAAAATTGCTTTGATGGATTTAGGAATGGTGGCGAAATTCAGTCCGAATTTGCAAGAACAAATCTTGAAATTGCTCATTGCCATTAGCAAATACAATGGCGAAGAAGTTTCTAAAATACTTCTAGAAATTAGTCAAGATGAAAAAAACGCAGATATTATCGGTTTCAAAAAAGAAATCAACCGAATCGTTCTAGATTCTCAGAACAGAAATGCCGCAGAAATGCAAACGGGGAAAATGCTCATCAGAATGAATAAAATTGCCGCAGAAAAAGGAATCAGAATTGCGGTAGAACTGAATATTCTTGGTAAAATTTTATTGAATTTAGACCAAATCGTAGCCGTTCTCGCTCCTCAATATGATTTGGCTGAAAGTATGAAGCAGATTTTGGAGAAAATGATGGTCAAAAAAATGGCTCACGAAGCCCAACCAGAAAATTTCTTTGCTCAATTGATAGAAACCAAAAAATTAGCCGAAAATCTTCCGGAAAGACTCAATAAAATCACCGAAAACTTAGCTCAGAATCAGTTTGAGCTCAAAATAGATGCTTTAGACGAAGAACGATTTACCGATGCCTTCCAAAAAGTAGCCAATAGAATTTCTATTGCACTCATTATTGCTGCATTAATCATTGGCTCATCTCTATTGATGAGGGTTCCTAATTTTCAAATTTTTGGAATTTCGATAGCGATGTTTTTCTTCATCATTGCATCGGTTTTTGGATTATGGCTCGCTTATAAAATGGTCATGAAAGACGAAGATTTTAAAAGGAAAAAATAATCACCAAAAAAACAAGTCGCAAAATAAAAAGTTTTCCGCTGTCATAAAAAATGACCGCGGTTTTTGTTTGTTATCAAATAATTAACAGGAATTTTAAGGATAAATCAAGAAATTTCAGTAAATTTGATAGAAGCTTAAATGTTTATTATGAAAGTTTTTTATCAAATAGTACAATCTTTAAAAAACTTCATCGTAGAGATAGGCGAAATGAGCTATTTCAGCATAAGATTTTTAAAAGAATTTTATAAAAAACCTTATGAATTTCAAGAATTCCTGAAACAATGTTACAGCATTGGTAACCGCTCACTTTTTCTAGTTTCTGTTACGGGATTTATCATCGGTTTAGTATTCACGTTACAAACCCGTCCTACTTTAATGGAATTTGGGGCTGTTTCTTGGATGCCTTCTATGGTGAGTATTTCCATTATTAGAGAAATTGGGCCGATTATTACTGGGCTGATTTGTGCAGGGAAAATAGGCTCTGGAATAGGTGCAGAAATAGGTTCTATGCGTGTAACCGAACAAATAGACGCTATGGAAGTTTCGGGAACCAATCCTTTTAAATATTTGGTAGTAACTAGAATTCTTGCGACGACTGCTATGTTACCAATTTTGGTTTTTTACAGTGATTTCATCGCAATTTTCGGGTCTTATTTGGTAGAAAATTTAAAAGGTGATGTTTCTTTTTTACAATATTTCAATCAAGTTTTTGACAATATAGAATTTAGTGATTTGCTTCCTGCAACCATCAAGACTTTTTTCTTTGGTTTTGCCATAGGAATGGTAGGTTGTTTCAAAGGATACCAATGTAAATCAGGAACACGAGGTGTAGGAATTGCCGCCAATTCTGCGGTAGTTTACTCCTCTATGTTATTGTTTGTTATCGATTTTATCGCTGTATTGATTACCAATATTTTTATAGAATAAGATGAATCCTAATGCTGCACATGAACCGATTATCAAAATTGAAAATCTCTATAAAAAATATGGAGACAACGTAGTTTTGGACGGATTTAACCTTAATCTCTATCAAGGTGAAAATCTAGTGATTATGGGAAAATCTGGTTCTGGAAAATCGGTGATGATAAAATGTTTGATTGGCTTAGAAATTCCTGACAGTGGCAGTATAGAAATTATGAGCCAAAAATTAGAGCATCTTTCTCTAAAAGATTTAGATGAAATAAGAGCCGACATTGGATTTTTATTTCAAGGAAGTGCACTTTATGATTCTATGACGGTGAGAGAAAATCTAGAATTTCCGCTCAGAAGACATATTTCAAAGTTTGGAAATGTAAAAGATACTTTGCCTTTGGTAGAAGAAGCGCTGCAAAATGTAGGACTCAAAAATGTAATTGATTTAATGCCGAATGAACTTTCCGGTGGTATGAAAAGAAGAGTTGCTCTTGCCAGAACGCTTATTCTAAAACCGAAAATTATCATTTATGATGAACCCACCACTGGTTTAGATCCAATTACTTCAAAAGAAATTATCTTGCTCATGAAATCGGTGCAAGAAAAATATAAAACCTCATCTATCATCATTACCCATGATGTAGACTGTGCTAGAGTTATTGCTAATAGAATGATTTTACTGATTGACGGAAAAAATTATGCAGAAGGAACATTTGGCGAACTTTCCACTTCACAAGACCCAAAAGTAAAAGCATTTTTTAAATAAGTTTTTTAAAAACATGGAAAAATCAGTTGCTCAAAAATTAAGACTCGGAATATTTGTTATCCTCGGAACCATCATTTTTATTATGGCTGTTTATTTTATTGGAAACAGACAGCAATTTTTTGGTAAAACCGAAACCTTAAAAGCACATTTCGAAAATGTAAATGGCTTGCAAGAAGGAAATAATGTCCGTTTTTCTGGAATTAATGTGGGCTATGTTAAGAAAATAGAAATCATCAACGATACGCTCATTAATGTAGAAATGAATATTGATAAAAGCGCGATGCAATTCATCAAAAAGAATGCAGTGGCAAGTATTGCTTCTGATGGTTTGGTAGGAAATATGATTGTCAATATCACACCGAACTCAGAAAATGCTGCTCTTGCAAAATCTGGTGACATTCTAAAAGCCGAAGAAAGACTTACTACTGAAGATTTGCTCAAAACCCTTAATAAAACCAATAACAATGCTGAACAAATTACGGCTAATATTCTAGAAGTTTCTGAAAAAATCAATAACGGAACAGGAACGCTAAGTATGTTACTGAATGACAAAACCTTAAGTCAAGATTTGAAATATGGAATCTCTGACCTTAAAAATAGCATTGCCAACATTAAGAAAACCAGCTACGAAACAACTAAAACGATTAATGAAGTGAATAAAATTCTTGCAGGAATTAATGATAAAGAAAACATCGTTGCGGTGCTTAAAGATTCTGCTGTGGCCAATAAAATGCGAAGAGCACTTACTCATCTCGATGAATCTTCTCAAAATATCAATAAAACCGTAGTTAATCTAAACGAAACCATAAGCAATGCTAAAAACGGAAAAGGTGCCATCAATTACCTTTCTAACGATGTAAATTTGGTAAAAAACATAGATTCTACAATGAATAATCTGAACCAGGCTAGTGTTTTACTGAACCAAAATCTGGAAGCGCTGAAACATAATATTTTCTTCAGAGGTTATTTTAAAAAATTGGAAAAGGAGAAACAAAAAGCTCAGAAAAACCAAAAATAATTACTCACTGAAAACTTCTTCTAAAATTTTAGAAACTTCCTTGGCTTTAGTTACTGGGAAAAGATGTGTTCCGCCTTTTATCACATAATTAGGTTTAGAATTTTTTACAGGAAAAACAATGTCTTTATCTGCTAAAATTTGGATAACGTTTTTATCCTCTTCATGTTTCCATTCTAAGATTTTATTGATACTCCATTTCAAATATGTAGGATTTTGCACCTTGAAATATTGCCAAAGTTTAGGATTATTTGGGTCAAATAATTTTCTGAAAAAGGCATAAGATTTTATCGTTTTTTCGGAGAAATAGCTTTCGGGAAGTTTCGCAAAAATTCTAGAGCTTTTTGCCAAATGGAAGGTAATAGACATTTCTTTATCAGATTTTATACTTCCCAGAATGACTACTTTTTCTGCGGGTTTCAGTTTATGAATTTCTTGCACCATAATTCCGCCAAAAGAATAACCCAATAGACAGAATTTTTCGCTTACATCTACTTTTTCGGCCATTCTATTGACATAGTTTTCGAAACTTTCATTGTAATTAGGAATTAACCAATCGATGTAGATGATTTCGGTAAATTTTTTAGGAAACTGAATGTATTCAAAAATACTTCCATCTGCTCCCAATCCACTGATGACATATAATTTCATGCGATTATTAGCTTAGTAATTCTGTATAAATTTACAGATTAAAAACAAAAAATCCTAAAGAAATTTTCTTTAGGATTCTCTAAAAACACAATTGAAAAAAACTATTTCGCTGTTAGTTTAACAACCAAATCTATATCGTCTTTTACTACTACATCTTGCATAGTAGATTTATAAGCTATGTCCCATTTTTGTCTGTCGATAGTAAATTTATCAGATTCTAAAGTTACCACGCCGTTTTTAACTGAAATTTTAGCAGGGAAAGAAACTGCATTAGTTTTTCCTTTAGCAGTAAGATTTCCTGTAACGATGCTTTTACCATTAGCTCCTTTTTTCACTGAAGTGATTTTGAAAGTAGCAGTAGGATATTTATCAACTTCGAAGAAATCGCCATTTTTAAGGTGACCGTTTAATTTTTGTTGATACTCACCTTGTAAATCAGTAGCGTTAATAGAAGTCATATCTAATACAAAAGTACCTCCAACTAGAGCGTTTTTCTTTAAAACTACAGTTCCGTTTTTCACGTTTACAGTTCCATCGTGAGAAGACGCTTCAGTTTTAGCGATTTTATAACCCCACCAGTGAACGTCAGAAGAAACTACTTTTTTAGCTTGTCCGAAAGCTAACCCTGATACCAATACTAATGATAATGCAATTTTTTTAATCATAATCTTTTTATTTTTTTAATGAGACAAACGTAGTCTTATTCCTGATACGAAGTCATTGATGTATGTTAAGAAATTTCAATTTCTATATTTAATTTCTTCTATCAATAAAAAACTTCGCTTGAATGGCTCAAGCGAAGTCTAACATAAAAACTTAAAAATTATGAAAATAGTTATAAAATTGAGACTTCAAAGAAAGCCGTATACATTTTATAAGTTATTATCTTTCATTTCATAAAGTTACAGTTTTTATCTGAAATATTCAAATAATAAACATCTGAGTTTTATCACTAAAAAGCTCCCGAAAGTTAAAATAACATCTCGAGAGCTAAAAAATTAAATAATTGAGAAAACTGATTTATGTTGAAACTATAGTGTTATAGCGTAGATTTTACTTGCGGTTTAGATTTCTTGTTCAAGAATCTATTCATCAAATAATTAATAGCAATCGGAGCTACATAAGCTAAAATCGCAGTGAATATTTTTGATCTTACCTTTTTCATAATTTTGTTTTTATATTTTGTGATTGGTGCTTTTTGTTGATACAAAGATTCTACAAATCCATGAAAAATATTTTATAGAATTTCCATAAATATTTACAGAATTTCACAAAAAAACCGACTTTATAAAAAGTCGGTTTGTTATTTTATATGGTCTAAAGATTAACTTAATCCAGTAATGACACCATCTTTGTCTATATTCATTCCTTCTGCTGCTGGAATACTTGGCAAACCAGGCATTCTCATCATATCTCCTAAAATTGGGATAATGAATCCTGCTCCTGCTGCAAATTCAAATTCACGAACAGTCACTTTGAAACCAGTTGGTCTTCCGATTTTTTTCTCATCATCAGTTAAAGATTTTTGAGTTTTTGCCATACAAATCGGTAGCTTATCCAGTCCAAGTTCATAAATGGATTTTAATTGATTTTTAGCTTTCTGAGAAAATACAGCGCTGTCTGCTCCATAAACTTCTTTGGCAATTGTTTCGATTTTGTGCTCCACAGAATCTTCTACACTATATAAAGGTTTAAAATTATTACCGCAGTTAAATGCACAACTAGCTACTTCTTCTGCAAGTGCTTTCATGCCTTCTCCACCCATCGTAAATTCATCTGCGAGAATGGCTTTCACTCCTAATTTTTCACATTCTGCTTTTACAAAATTGATTTCTTCTTCTGAATCTGTTGCAAAATGATTAATCGCTACAATTGGTTTTAATTGCCATTTAAATCCGTTTTCGATATGTTTTTTAAGGTTTTCAATTCCTTTTTCTACTGCTGCAAGATTCGGTTTTTCGTATTCGCCTTTTTTAGCACCACCGTGATATCTTAAAGCTCTAATGGTAGCCACCAAAACATAAGCATCTGGTTTTAAATTTCCATAATATCCTTTGATGTGCATGAATTTTTCTGCTCCCAAATCTGCTCCAAAACCTGCTTCTGTTACCACAAAATCTGCTAAAGAAAGTCCCATTTTAGTAGCGATAATCGTGTTGGTTCCTTGCGCAATATTCGCGAAAGGACCACCATGAAGAATCGCTGGATTTCCTTCTAAAGTCTGTACTAAATTCGGACGAATAGCGTCTTTTAATAAAATCGCCATCGCTCCTTGAGCATTTAAATCTCTGGCGTAAATTGGTTTTTTATCAAAAGTATAGCCTACAAAAATATTTCCTAATCTGTTTTTTAAATCCTCGAAATCTTTAGAAAGACAAAGAATCGCCATCACTTCTGATGCTGGTGTAATATTGAAACCTTCTTCACGCGTAATTCCATTATTAGAACCGCCCAAACCTACTACAATATGACGAAGACTTCTATCGTTCATATCCATTACACGTTTCCAAACGATGGTTCTAGGGTCTATATTTAGGCTTCTTTTTTTATCTTGAAGATTATTATCAATGAGTGCAGAAAGTAAATTATTGGCTTTTTCTACCGCCGAAAAATCTCCTGTAAAATGCAGATTAATATCTACCATCGGAATAACTTGTGCGTAACCACCACCTGCTGCTCCACCTTTTATCCCGAAAACCGGACCTAAACTTGGCTCACGTAAAACTGCGATGGCTTTTTTACCGATTTTGTTCAATCCGTCACACAAACCTACAGAAACAGTGGTTTTTCCTTCACCAGCTGGAGTGGGATTTATCGCTGAAACCAAAATCAGTTTAGATTTTTTAATATTTTCTTCGTTGATGTATTTTAAAGGAATTTTCGCTTTGTATTTCCCGTAATACTCTAAATCTTCTCGGTCTATACCGATTTTGTCTGCAATTTCTCTAATATGTTTAATATCTGCCGATTGCGCTATTTCTAAGTCTGTAGGAAAGCTCATAATATTTTAATTTGTTTATTCTCAAAAATACAAGAATTTGACTAAACCATGAAAATTTTACGCTTGAGATTTATCAGCCACCAAAAAATGAGAATATTTTTTATGTTTTGAGAGATTTAACTAAATAATATCAGTACAATCTAAATAAAAATGACAATCTATGAATACACTCCGAAAAACATTTTTAGATTTTTCTAAAAAATTTCTCAAAAAATCACACAAAAGTGTAATTGAATCGCAAAATAGATACCCCTATTTTTGAACATCTAAAAAGTAAAAACATGAGAACTATAAAACTACGATTTAAAAAATTTCTCCATAGACTTTTAGAATATTATAGCGTGAAGGAAACGTGAGATAAAGCTCATTTTTGAGCGGTTTATTCTTCATAATTTTTATATGCAATTCTAAGTTTATGCATTATTCTCTTCCTTAACTTAGTAGGTTGAATAATTTTAATAGATTCTCCAAAGCCTAATATCACTCTTTCTAATTCAAAATTAATTTGAACAGAGATTTTAAAAACCGTTCCATCTTCTAATTCTTCAATTATTTCTTGAGTATGATGAAAAGGTTTTGTTTTTACATATGGAGCATTATTTTTATCAATCCAAAAAATCACATTCATGGGTCTATTCCTTTGAGAAACAGTAACACCAATTACTTCCTTAAAAAAATGGTCTCCATCAATATTTTTATCGATATACTCTGCATTAATTTTCTCAATACTAATAACTCTATCTAAAGCTAAAGTAAGATAAGTCATTTCCTCCCATGCAATTAAAAACCATCTGTTATTATATTCTTTCAAAAGTTGAGGATGAATGATATAGTAATTTGTTTCTCTAGCTTTAAAAGATTTATATTCGATTTTTAAAACATTTTTATTGAGGATAGCATCGTATAAAGTGTCTATAAATTCCAAGCCTTTTAATCTCTCATTTTTGTCTAAATGAATAATGGCTTTTTGTTTTGAAGCATAAACAGAATCTTCTAATTTTTGAATTATGCCATTCATTTCCTTAAAAATAGAAAAATCTTTAAATTGTTTTAAAATTTGTACCGCATCATTCATTACTTTAATATCATTCTCATTTACTGGAATATTCTTAATGCTAAAATCAGGCTCAGAATACTTATAAAATTTTTTTTGAAAAACTTCAATAGGTGCATTATAACCCAGCTTTTCGCTGCGCATATTCTGAATATCTAACTGAACTGTTCTTTTACTCACTAAATCGTATTTCCCCTCGTATTCATACAAAGCATCAGAACAAGCGTCTATTAAATCTTCTAAAGTCCAGAGTTTAGTTCTATTTCTTAAGCAATTATCAATGGTTTTATAACGAATTAAAGCGTTTTTGTTTGAGGACATCTTAAAAATTTTAATAAAATTAAAAAATATTTTCAACTACGCAAATAGAATGCGCAATTGTGTTTTTACTTTGCATCATCAAATTAGAAAAGCAAATGAAAATTACAGGACAATATTTAATTGATTTAGGTTACAGACCAGCAAAATGGTTTTCTGAAGCACTGCAATATATTAATGATAAAGATTTATCCGAAGTTGAAATTTCTGAATATTTAGAGCAGTTTCAATTACCAGAACCTATTCCTCTTAAAGAAACACCAGCCGAATTCATTATCAATATAAAAGCAGAAAATGATGACGAAATAGAAAATGTAGGAAAAGTAATAGAAACAATGTCTGAAATGCTGAAAACTCCTACCATGATTGGCGGAGCTTTAATGCCAGATGCTTGTCCTACCGGTGAAAAAGGAATTATTCCTGTAGGTGGGGTTGCAATTGCTAAAAATGCGATTCATCCAGGAATGCACAGTGCAGATATTTGTTGTTCTGTAATGTTGACAGATTTTGGAAAAATAGATCCAAAATTAGTTTTAGATGCAGGACATAAACACACTCATTTTGGTATAGGAGGAAGAGCAAGAGGAAATCAATTTTCTATGCCTATGGAATTGGTAGAAGAATTTAGAAATAATACTTTTTTAAATGACGAAAAATTAATCAGTACCGCAAGAGAACATCTAGGAACTCAAGGTGATGGCAACCATTTTATGTTTGTAGGAATTTCTAAAAATACTGGAAATACAATGCTTATTACTCATCACGGTTCTAGAGCACCTGGAGCATTTTTGTACGACAAAGGAATGAAGACTGCTGAAAGATTTAGAAGAGAGCTATCACCAGAAACTTTGAAAGTAAACGCATGGATTCCTTTCGAAACAGAAGAAGGACAAAGTTATTGGGAAGCACTCCAAATTATTAGAAAATGGACAAAATGCAACCACGAAACTATTCATGAAGCCGTTTTAAAAGAATTAGAAATCGAAAAAAAAGATAGATTTTGGAATGAACACAACTTTGTATTCAGAGATGGTGATTTATTTTACCATGCTAAAGGCGCAACTCCGTTAGACGAAAAATTTTTGCCGGATATTACAGGTCCAAGATTAATACCTCTGAATATGGCAGAACCTGTATTGATTGTTTCTGGAGCGACTAACGACAGAAATTTAGGATTTGCGCCTCATGGAGCAGGGAGAAATTTCAGCAGAAGTGCCCATAAAAGAACTTTGGAGCATAAAACAAATGAAGAAGTTTTTGCTGAAGAAACCAAAGGTTTAGACGTAAGATTTTTCTCCAATGAAATTGACATTTCTGAATTACCAAGTGCTTACAAAAATGCACAGAATGTAAGGAAACAAATGGAAGAATTTGGCTTGGGAGAAGTCATTGATGAAGTTTTACCTTATGGCTGTATCATGGCAGGAGATTGGAAGAAAAATGCACCTTGGAAAAAGAAGAAAATTAGAAAATAAAATTTTTTAAAAAAATTAAGATTAATATTGGCGCAGTAGCTCAGATGGTAGAGCAACGAATCACTTTTCGCTTTTGGCAAAAAAAGTTCCTAAATAAGTGTGTCACAGGTTCGAGTCCTGTCTGCGTCTTTTTAAACTGATAAAAAAGTTCCTATATTTGTAACTGTTAAATACTATACTTTTCATCAGTTTAAAAAATAAATAAAGGCAAAAGGAGTTCCTATTTGACTTTCCACATTTACTCCCCGCTTTTTTATAAATATAGGTAAAAGGAGTTCCTATACATTTTAAAATTTACTCCTCACTTATTTTAAATATTTAAACAATGAAAACATTAAAATTATTTTATACAGTTCTCGCAAAAGAATCCGGTGAAAAACCTTTTATTTCTGATGATGGTTTTGTAATTGACTCAAATGCAATCTGGGCAAAAAAAGAAATCATAAAGTACTTTTCTAAAGAAAAATTAAGCGGAAAAGATCTAAACGCTACCTTTCATAAATCTTGGAAAACCATAAAATACAGCACTAGAAACCAATTGTTTGTTGAGCAAGTTTTGCATTATATTTCTACATATGGAAGTAATTTTCAAGATGAAATTTATATTCCAAATGAAATTTTGAATATTCCTGATGCAAAGCTTTCTTTCAAAGTAATCAAAGGTATTTCTAAAGAAGAAATGATTGAAAAATGCTTGAATTTACTGAATTCAGGAATCGCACTACAAGAAGAAACAATAGATGATGTATTTTCAATTTTAATAGACGAACTTGATTATAAATTCACTGGAAACGAGAACATTAAGAATAAGGAAGCCATTGCAAAAATTGCAGATTTATTCCATATCTATCCTGAAAATCCAGTAGAATTTTTCAGATATATCATTTATAAAAGTGCGCAAACTACTTTATTAATTAAAAATGATGAAGTGATTTCGGCAATAAAAGAAAGCAAATTCAATCCTTCTCAAGCATTTAAAGATTTTGGATTAGAAAAAATGGCTGAAATTTTCAACCGATTCAAACCACTTTTTTTGGCTTTCAAAAATAAATGTCCAAAAACCATTAATGCGATTTCAAAATTATCAAAAAAACATCATAAACCTTTGGTTTCTAATCCATTGAACGATGCTACCAATCAAATTCTTACCGAAAATGATTTGCATTGGTTAGAAAACGCAACTCCATTTGCTTTGTTCAAGGCTTTATCTGCTTGTTATAATAGAATGAACGGTCAAGATACATTTGCCTACAGAATTAGAAACGGAAAATCTTGGGTACAAAAAGATGTGGTGAAAAATGTAAATAAAAAAAATTACGATTTTATTCTACAATTTCTAAAATCTAAATTCGATTTTACAAATCTGAAAATTTACATTCCAGAAGAGGTGAAATATGCATTGCCTACTTCCGAAAAAATGTTTGTAGGAAATATCCCAACAGGAAGCAGATTTTATGGCAAAAAATTAGCAATTGGTATTTATTGGGAAGATTCTTGGGGAGCACATGATTTGGATTTATCGGGTCTAAATATTGGTGGGAAAATTGGCTGGAATTCATCCTACAAGCAAGATGAAGGAAACTTAATGTATTCTGGTGATATGACTTCGGCTCCAAATGGTGCAGTAGAATATTTGTATGCAAATAAAGGTTTGAACTACCCGACTTTAATTTTAAATAGTATTTACAGTGGAGATTCAAACTGTGATTACAAAATTATTGTAGGTAAAGGCGAAAAAATTTCTAAAGAATATATGATGAATCCTAATGCAGTTTTTGCTGAAATAAAATGCAAATCCGTGCAAAGACAAACCGTTCTTGGAATGCTTTTGCCAAAAAACGACAAACAATGTTTTGTTTTGTTGAATTTCGGAGCAGGACAATCCCGAGTTTCTGGAACCAGCAAACTTTCTACTTTGGCTACCACTGCTTTGTATCAACAGTGGAACAGACCTCTCACTTTTAATAAATTAGTAAGTGAATTGGGAGCTCATTTGGTTTACTATAAAGATGGAGTAGATTATGATTTTTCTTTAGAAAATTTAGAAAAAGATAGTTTTATAAAGCTGTTCCAAAGAAACTAATAAAAACACGAAAAACATCTACAACAAAGGCAAACTCAGAGGTTTTGAATATGGGAAAATAACGCCATATTTGAAGAAATTGGGCAATAAAAAACTCCCGAATTAATTCGGGAGTTTCTATTTTTATGCTTGTTCTGTTGGTTGTTCTCCTTCTGGTTTTGGAGCGTCTCCTTCAGTTCTTGGCTTTTGTTCTGGTCTTGGTGGTCTTGGTAAAAGAACTTTTCTCGAAAGTCTCATTTTCTTACGATCATCATAACCCATAAATTTCACTTCTACTTCATCACCTTCTGCATACGGAACTTTATCTAATCTCTTCCATTCGATTTCTGAGATGTGTAGTAAACCTTCGGTTCCTTTAGCAATCGCTACGAAAGCACCGAAATCCATTACTTTTACTACTTTACCTTTATAAACAGTACCTACAACTGGTACGAAAGTAATTTCGTTAATTCTAGCAATTGCAGCATTGATTTTCTCGCGGTCAGTTCCAGAGATTTCAATTCTACCAATTTCGCCCATTTCTTCAATAGAGATTACAGTATCCGTATCTTTTTGAAGCTGTTGGATAATTTTACCACCAGGTCCAATTACAGCACCTATGAAATCTTTAGAAATTTCTAAAATTTCCATTTTCGGAGCGTGAGGTTTCACATCTGCTCTTGGTTTATCGATGGTTTTAAGGATTTCTCCTAAAATATGTAATCTACCTTCTTTTGCTTGATTTAGTGCAGTTTCCATGATATCCATTGTCAAACCTTGAATTTTAATATCCATTTGACAAGCGGTAATTCCATCTGCAGAACCTGTTACTTTGAAGTCCATATCACCCAAGTGATCTTCGTCTCCTAAAATATCAGAAAGTACGGTGAATTTACCAGATTTAGGGTCAGTAATTAATCCCATTGCAATACCAGAAACTGGTTTTGTAATTTGTACACCAGCATCCATCAATGCAAGAGTTCCTGCACAAACAGTAGCCATAGAAGAAGAACCGTTAGATTCTAAAATATCTGAAACTACTCTGATGGTATAAGGATTTTCGTGAGGAATCATTCCTGCTAAAGCTCTTTGAGCTAAGTTTCCGTGACCAACTTCTCTTCTTGAAGTTCCTCTTAGAGGTCTTGCTTCACCAGTTGAGAATGGTGGGAAATTATAGTGTAGGAAGAATTTTTCGTCATAATTGATGGCAACAGAATCTACCATGTTGGCATCTTTCACTGAACCTAAAGTTACCGCTGTAAGAGACTGAGTTTCACCTCTGGTAAAGATTGCAGAACCGTGAGCTCCTGGTAAATAATCGATTTCTGACCAAATCGGACGAATCGTTTTAGGATCTCTACCATCTAATCTGATTCCTTCGTTTAGAATCATTTGACGCATTGCTTCTTTTTCTACATCGTGGTAGTAAATTTTAGCAAATGGTTCTACGTCTGCTCTTTCTTCTTCTGAATATTGAGAAAGGAATTCTTCTAAAACGGCAGCAAATTTTTCGTGTCTTTCTTCTTTCGCAGAAGGAGTTTTTGCTACGTTGTAAACTTTATCATAACATTCTGCCCAAACTTTCTCACGAATTTCTTCGTTGTGCGTTTCGTGGCAGTATTCTCTTTTGGTTTGAGATGCAGGAATTCTCGCTGCTAATCTTTCTTGTGCTTCGATTTGAACTTTAATTTCTTCGTGAGCGTATTTAATCGCTTCTAGCATTTCTGCTTCCGAAATTTCTTTCATTTCACCTTCTACCATTACGATAGAATCTTTGGTAGCACCTACCATGATATCTAAATCTGCTTTTTTAAGATTTTCGATACTTGGGTTGATAGAAAGTTCACCATCAATTCTTACTACTCTTACTTCAGACATTGGTCCGTTAAAAGGAATATCTGTAATTGCAATTGCAGCTGAAGCGGCTAAACCAGCTAAAGCTTCTGGCATTACTTCTTTGTCGTAAGAAATTAGGGAAATCATTACTTGAACTTCTGCGTGGAAATCTTCTGGGAAAAGCGGACGAAGTACTCTGTCTACTAATCTCATGGTAAGAACCTCATCATCAGAAGGTTTAGTTTCTCTTCTAAAGAAATTTCCTGGGATTTTACCACCCGCATAGAATTTTTCTCTGTAATCTACTGTAAGAGGTAAGAAATCTACCCCTGGATTTGCGTCTTTGTTGGCTACAACTGTTGCAAGGAGCATCGTTCCGCCACATTTTACTACTACAGAACCATTAGCTTGTTTCGCTAATCTTCCTGTTTCAATGGAGACTTCTCTCCCGTCTTTCAATTGAAATTTTTCAATAATTGCTTCTGGAGCATTCATAAAATTTACTGTCTTGTGCAATCCGTATTGATTGCGTTATTATTTAAACTCTTTAAATTTTCGATGGCAAAGATACGGAATTTAAAAAAGTTATAACAAAAAAGCAACTCAAAATTGAGTTGCGTATTACATTTTCTCTTCTGGATTTCTACTGGTATGAAAAATGGAATAAATAATTATTTCCTCATCATGAATTTCAAATAGTATTACAAAAGGAAATTTTATGATGTACGCTTCTCTTATATTATTAAATCTACATGAAAAATGTTTTGGGTTTTGCTCTATTTTTTCAAAATATTTCTGAAGAACAATGAGAAATTTCTTCCCTAAATCTTTAGATTTAGATTCATAATATTCATAAGCATCTTCCATTTCAAAAACTGCTTTATCCCTGAATATTAATTTATATTTCATGAGATTATTTGGTTTTCTCTTGGATTCGTTTTTTTACTTCGTCATAACTAAAGTATTTTCCTTCTCCGCTTAAATATTCCGCCCTTCTTTCTGCCACAATATTGTATTGCTCTTGAGAAATATAGCCTTGTTCCTCGTTTTTGAAAGCTTCTCTCACCTTTTTTAAAACAGATTCACTTTCTGTCTGTAAAAGCAATTTCATGAGTTCTAATTTTTCTAAACGAATATCCATTTCTTATAATTTAATATTCAAATATAAATAAAAAAGCAACTCAAAATTGAGTTGCTTTAGATTTTTTTCTTGAATCTGATTATTTTCTAATACCAAGTTCAGCAATGATAGCTCTGTATCTATTGATGTCTTTGTTTTTAAGATAATCTAACAATCTTTTTCTTTTACCTACTAATTTAACTAGAGATTTCTCAGTAGCATAATCTTTGTGGTTTTTCTTTAAGTGACCAGACAAATGGTTAATTCTGAATGTGAATAAAGCGATTTGTCCTTCTGCAGAACCAGTGTTTGCAGCGTTTCCTCCGTGTTTAGCGAAGATTTCTGATTTTTTTTCTGATGTTAAGTACATGCCAATATTATTTAATGATTATTATGTAACGAAGTGCAAAAGTACAACTTTATTTTCAAACCGAAAAATTTATTCTCAGATTCTAGAGACATTCACTTAATAATGTTAACAAATCCTTAAATTTTATAAATAACTTACTGAAATTCTGCGTAAATTTGCATCATCTTTTTGATATGAAAAAAATTCTATTCTATGGTTTAGCGGCAAGCCTTATCATCATAAGTTGCAAAAATTTAGGAAGCACCTTGGTGAAGCTTAACCATTCTATTAAGCTAAAACACGTAGATAGAATTGTCTATTTCGACCCAGAAGTTTATCCTGATTTCGAAGGAATAAAAGAACCTACCCACAATGTGATTTACAGTGCTGTTTCTGATGAACTGAATAATTACGGCAATTACAAAATCATGCACATCAATAATGCTAATATTAAATATGACAGCGTAGATGTGAATATGATTAAAGAATCTTGTCTAAATAACGGTGCAGAAATCGCCTTGGTTCCGAAGGTAAAATATTTTAAAGTTGGCCTTGGAAAATATGTTTTTTCTAACCAAGTCATCGTGAGCATGAAAATGTATAATAATGACGGCGAACTGGTGATAGAAAACTCTTACGATACTTATAAAGGAAGCGGCAGATTATTGGGCAGCGCAGAAAATTCTATAAAAATAGGCACCGCAAATGTCATCAAAAACATGATTACTGAATTAAAAAGCAGGAATATGACTACTCCTGCTTCTGAATAATTTTCTATTTATAGAATTTTATAAAATCTTTGCCAATTCAGCACATAACCATTCTAGCAATTCTCTATCCTCATCTGTAAAAGGGTCTTTTTTGTGAGAATCTATATCTATTTGACCAATATTTACACCATCTTTAATAATAGGAACTACAATTTCGGCTTTGGTTTCTAGCGAACAAGCCAAATAATTATCTTGCTCCCAAACATCTGGCACTACAAAAGTCTCATTTGATACCGCAACTTGTCCACAAATTCCCTTTCCAAAAGGAATCACAGTGTGATCTGTAGCTGCACCAACATAAGGCCCTAAAATCAATTCTTCTTTATCTCCATTTTTAAAATAAAAACCAGTCCAATTAAAATAATCAAACTCCTGATCTAGAAGATGACAAATTTTCTCTAATTTCTCGGTGGTATTGTGACTTGGGCTTTCAATAATAGATGAAAGTCTTTTTTTAATTTCCATAATTTTTAAATTTTTAATATTCTTCGAATGTAATATCTTCTTTGTAACCGAACATTCCTCTTTCTTTAATCATTGCTGCTACACCATCTGGCAATTGTTCTTCCCAGCCTGATTCGCTATTCGAAATTTTCTGCAAAATTTCTCTAGAATAAATTTCAGAATGCTCTGGATTATAATCCTTGATATCTACAATTCTTCTGTTATGTTTAAAATATTTATACAACTCTTTAAGATTGTCATTCACTTTCAAGTTTTCTGATGTGAGCAATTCGTGTGTTTTAGGATCTTTATAAGGATACAGATATACTCTCATATCTTTTTTAAAGAACTTACCGAATGCTTCTAAGATTCCACCAGAAAGATGTTTGTAATAATCTTCATCAAAAACCATCAGTAAATTATTTACGCCCATTGCAATTCCGGTATACCTTACATTATAAGAAGTGAAATAATCTACTAATCTATAATATTCTGAGAAATTAGAAATCATTACGGTATAACCCAATTTCGCCAAAACGTCTACTCTATCTAAGAAATCTCTTTCGTCTAAGTTCCCAGAAGCTTTGAGATTAGAAACGGTAATTTCGAAAAGAATAACGGTATCTTCTGGTTTTCCTTCTGTTTCATTGAGAAACATTTTAAGACCGTTCTCGAACATGTCTACATTCACCAAAGTTACAGGTCTGAAACTTCCTCTTACCGCAAAAACATCTTTTTTGTATAATAAATCTGCTGGAAGCATGTTTTTCCCTTCAGAATTGAAGATTACCGCTTCCGTCATAGAATTTTTAATCAACTGAAGACTCATCAATCGATTATCCACATAAGGAAAAGCAGGGCCTTGAAAATCAATCATGTCTATTTCAATTTTATCCACCGAAATATCATCATACAAACTTTTGATTAATCTTCTAGGATTGTCATACAAATGAAATGCTCCATAAACCAAGTTTACGCCAAGATTTCCTAGCGTTTCTTGCTGAAGCGTAGCATCATTTTCTTTAAATTTTACATGCAATACAATTTCGCTGTACTCTTGACCAGGTTGCGCCTGAAACATAATTCCTACCCAACCGTGACCTAAAAAGGTTTTTTGGTAATTAATAGTAGTAACTGTATTTGCAAAAGAGAAGAATTTACGATGTGCATTTTCTTCCTTATCTAAACGCTCTTGAATAAGACCTACTTCATGACGAAGCATTTTTTTCAGTCTGTTCTGAGTTACGTATCTATTTTTGTCTTCTTTACCATAAATAGCATCACTGTAATCCTTATCATAAGCAGACATTGCTTTTGCAATCGTTTGAGAAGCAGCTCCCGCTCTAAAGAAATGACGAACCGTCTCTTGTCCTGCACCAATTTCTGCAAAAGTACCATATATATTAGGATCTAAATTGATAGCTAAAGCCTTTTGCTTGGGAGTAAGATATTGCTTAATTACAGACATGAATAAAATTTTGCGTAAATTTACCAAAATCTCACAAAAACCCAAAAATGAAGTTGAAATTTCTAGGAACTGGTACTTCACAAGGCATTCCCGTGATTGGATCTACTCATCCTGTTTGTTTATCTACGAATCCTAAAGACAAAAGACTAAGGTCATCTGTCATGATTACGGATGATGAAAAAAAGATTCTTATTGATTGTGGTCCAGATTTTCGTCAACAAATGCTCACCAACCAAGAAAGCAATGTAGACGCCTTATTAATTACGCATGAACATAATGACCATGTTATTGGTTTAGATGATTTACGCCCCATTATTTTCCAAAAAAGAAAAGATATTTCTATTTATTGCTTGCCAAGAGTAGGAAAAGAGATTCAAAATAGGTTTCCGTATGCTTTTACAGAAGATAAATATCCAGGCGCTCCGAGTTTTGAAATCACAGAAATAGGAAACGAACCATTTATTATAGAAAACACAGAAATTATACCTATTCAAGTGATACATTATAAACTCCCGATTTTAGGTTATAAGTTCAAAAACCTCGCTTATATTACTGATGCAAGTTTCATTTCCGAAGAAGAGCAAGAAAAATTAAAAAATTTAGACGTTCTTATTATTAACTGTTTAAGAAAAGATGAACCACATGTTGCACATTATATATTACCAGAAATTCTAGAATTGGTAGAAAAACTACAACCCAAAACTACATACCTTACTCATATTAGCAATAGATTTGGTTTCCATGATGAGATAGAAGCGATGACACCCGCGAATGTTCATCCTGCGTATGATGGACTAGAAATAGAGTTTTAAGAAAATATTTTCTTAAAATTTTCTTTTTTTACATTAAAATTATTTTATATTTGCACCACCAATTTTTAATGCCCAGTTGGCGGAATTGGTAGACGCGCTAGACTCAAACTCTAGTATCGAAAGATGTGCCGGTTCGATTCCGGCACTGGGTACAAAAAGAGAACTCTTTAACAGAGTTCTCTTTTTTTTTGGTAATAATTCATTATTTATTGGCAATTTTCAAATAATCCTTAAAGGTCCTTTAGTTTCTTTATAAATTTAACATTCAACAATCCTTAATAGTATGACAACAATCAGTTTTACAGCTAATTTTATTATGAATTTCATAAGAATATTAGCCAATTGACAAATATCATATAAATATTTTAGAAAATTTTAGGAATTATTTAAAATTTAAACATACCTTTGTCATGTAAAAATTCAATAATTCATAAATAAAATTATAAAAAATAAAAAATATGAAAAATTTAGCTAAAACAATTAATCGCGTTTTTATCTTACTTTCCCTTTTAACAGTAGCTGTATTTTATGCACAAAGCATTACTGGAAAATCTTTTAAAGTTGCGGTAAACGGAACTTCTCCAATGCACGATTGGACAATGACTTCTACATCTGCAGTATTCACTGGTACTGTAAATGGTAATGCTATTACTAATGTAAAATTTGTAATGGCTAGCAAAAACCTAAAAAGTGAAAAAGGTAAAATGATGGACAACAAAGCTTACAAAGCTTTAAAAGCAGACGCAAATCCTAACATTACTTTCACTGCTGCTTCTCTACCTGTAGGAAAAAGCAACGTAGCGGGTAAATTAACAATCGCAGGTGTTACTAGAAATGTTAACATTACTGTAAACGTAGAGAAAAATGGTAATTCTTATAAAATTACTGGGTCTGAAAGCTTAAAAATGTCTGAATACGGTATGGAAACTCCAGGTTTCTTAGGTGTAACTACAGGTGACGCTGTTACAGTAAACGTAAATATCGTAGCGAACTAATAATAAATATGAATAACAATTAAATAAAAAAAGTATGAAAACTTTATGGATTAAAGCCGCTGTTCTTTCAACTGTATTAACAAGCACAGCTTTCTATGCGCAAGAATCTGATATGAGAGATTATCTTGCACCTGAAAAAACTACAAGAAACGTATTCGAAGACCCTAAAGTAGAAGCTCCTGAATACAATGGAGTGAAAGTAAGCATTGGTGGTGATTTCGCATTACAATTCCAATCTCTAGACCACAGCACAAAAGGAACTACCGCTGCTCCTCTTGTAACTATGGGATCTGACTTTAACTTACCAACTGCTAACTTAGACATTAATGCTTATTTAGCTAAAGGTGTTAAAATGCACTTAAGAACTTATCTTTCTGCAAGACACCATAACGAAGCATGGGTAAAAGGTGGTTACATTCAAATTGATAACTTAGATTTCATTTCTCAAGGATTCTTAGGTGGTCTTATGAAAAATGCTAGAGTTAAAATCGGTATGGATGAATTAAACTATGGTGACTCTCACTTCAGAAGAACTGATAACGCTGAAGCGATTAACAACCCATTCGTAGAAAATAACATCATGGACTCTTTCACCACTCAAGCTTTCGGTGAAGTTTATTACTACACTAATGGATTCATGGGTATGGTTGGTGCATCTAACGGTAAATTAAACCAATCTGCTGTAAAAGGAACAAGTGATAACGCTCCTTCTATCTATGCAAAACTTGCTTATGACAAACAACTTAGCGAAGATTTAAGATTCAGACTTTCTGGTTCAGTAATCAAAACTAACGGTTTAAATACTAACGGTAAATTATTTGGTGATGACAGAGCTGGTTCTAGATACTATTATGTATTATTAACTACAGCTGATGCTATGGGAACTTCTAACCCTTCAACTGGTAGATTTAACCCTGGTTTCCAAGAATTAACTGCTTTCCAAATTAACCCATTCGTTAAATATCAAGGTTTAGAATTCTTCGGTACTTACGAACATGTTTCAGGTAACAAAATTGTAAACGCTACTACTAAGAGAGATTCTGATGGTTCTTACAACCAAATCGTAGCTGAATTACTTTACAGATTCGGTGGAAAAGAACAATTCTATGTAGGTACTAAATATAACACTGTAAGTGGTAAAGATTATGACGGTGCTGCTGAAAGAAAAATCGATCGTTTCAACTTAGCTGGTGGTTGGTTCATGACTAAAAACATTATGGCTAAATTAGAATACGTAAACCAAACTTACGATAAGAGTGCAGCTTGGGGTACAACTTCAGCACTTTACGGAGGTAAATTTAACGGTGTAGTTTTCGAAGCTACAATTGGATTCTAATAATCTAAAATCGAAATATTGAAGAAAGAAAGGGGCATCTATTGCCCCTTTTTTAATGATAAAAATCAAAAATTTTCAACTGTATTTTTTCGTAATTTTATAGTATAAAAACAACTTAAAAATTATAAAAATGAAAACGCTATCTACAGTGCTTAAAACAGCGGTTTTGTTATTATCTCTCAACGTATCAGCACAAGAAAAAACTTCTTCCGTAAGCATTAATGGCACTACAAATGTCAATACTTTTAAATGTGTAAATAACAGTTTCCATCAGCTTGTTCCATTATCACTTAACCATTCTAGTGATAACAAATTTGCAGAAACTTCCATCAATCTTATTGTAAAAGATTTCGATTGTAGAAACAGAATCATGACGAATGATTTTAGAGATATTATTCACGCAGAAAAATATCCTTTTCTAAACATCACTTTTTTATCTTTAGACAAAAAAGACCATAACACTTACAAAGCTTTTGTACAAGTAAAAATGATGAATAAAGTAAAAAAATATTCTTTAGACCTTGTTTTAAAGGATTCAGCTTTAGTAGGAAACAAAACCCTTCGTTTTAGCGAGTTTGATATTGTTCCACCTAAGAAATTTGGCGGAATGGTAAGTGTAAAAGATGACTTAAACTTAGCAGTAAGTCTTAAAGTAAAAGACTAAATATTAATTTTTCTTAACATAAGCGCATGAAAATGATTTATTTCTTAATTTTAGAATACACAAATCACTTATCCCATGCACAAAAAACAAACACACTCCAAAAGATTTAAAGTAAGAATTAAATTTCCACCGAAAAGAATTCAGAAAAATTATAAAAATTGATTTTTTGATTGAGACACACGCTCTTCAAAAAATCAATTTTCTTTTATAGACAATTCTAAAACAGTTGATTTAATTCTGATAATGCTGAAATATTCCTTTATCAGAAGCCGTCCAAAATGCGGCTTTTTGCCCCGAAATTTTCAGAGCTTCATTCGTCCAAGTATTGCAGGTAAATAAGAAACTATAACTACCTTTTGCTTCGTAAAAGGAATCATTTTTACCATAAACTGCTTTCGTTTGAATGTTGATGTAATTTCCTTCAGCATTTTTATCCATAGCATCATCAATAAACTTTATCAATTTCTGATATTGCGCTGAAGTCATCTCTAATTTCTTACAATCTTCCCCTAGCTTCATTTCCTTATAAAAAGTAGTATGAATCGCACTATTTCCTAACCAAAAAGCTGCTTTGAAAGCCGTAGAAAATTTTAAATCTGCCCAAGTTGGCGTATCCAGATAAAATCCTTTATCTCCCCAACCAATCGCGATGTATCTCAAAGTAGAATCTTTGGCAACCGTATCTTCGTAAGGAAATTTCTGACTCCAGTCTATTTCTTTTGATTTTACAGGGAAAACCAAATCCGTATGAACTCCATTGGTCAAAATATATGCTTCTACATTTTTGGGTTCACTGGTTTTTTCCGCAGGAATTTCTATAAAAGGTAATAAATATGCGCTCAACAAATACAAAGCTACCAATCCAACAGTAGAAACAACGGTTTTCAATAAAATTTTAAAGAATTTCTTCATGATATTTTTTTCTCGAAGATAAAGGTAAGCGAAAAATTAAAATTGTAAATGCTCCGAAAAAGCTTTGTAAAAAATTATTTCTTATTTTACAAAACTTACAAAGAATGATCATTCAAGAAGTTAATATTACGCATCAATCCAGAAAACTTGGTTCTTTTGACCGCAGATTTTTTAAAAATTTCAGAAAAGAGTTCTTGAGTAAGTTCCTTCCATTCGTTTTTTCTAAAATTCAATTTTTGGAAATTAGGTGCAAATTTTTCCTGCAAAGTAGGTGCAGAAAATCGGTTCCACGGACAAACATCTTGACAAACATCACAACCAAAAATCCAATCATCCATTTTTCCGTTAAAATAATCTGGAATTTCATTTTTCAACTCAATCGTAGCGTAAGAAATACACTTGCTTCCATCTACTATTCTATCCGAAACAATTGCTTGAGTAGGACAAGCATCTATACACGCTCTGCAACTCCCGCAATGATCTGTAACCGCCAAATCATACTCTAGCTCTAAATCACAAATAATTTCTGCTAAAAAATAAAAAGAACCATGCTTTTTGGTAATCAAATTCGCATTTTTCCCAACCCAACCTAAACCAGATTTTCTAGCCCAAGCTTTTTCTAGAACAGGAGCAGAATCTACAAAAACTCTGAAACCAAAGTCACCAATTTCTTCCTGCAGCTCAGTCACCATTCCTTTTAAAATATCTTTAATGACTTCATGGTAATCTTCTCCGTAGGCATATTTAGAAATTTTGAAATTATTGATTTCATCTATTTTTACTTTAGGAAAATAATTATAAGAAAGCGAAATGACAGATTTTGCACCATCTACCAAAAGTGTAGGATTCAACCTTTTGTCGAAATGATTTTCCATGTATTTCATTTCGCCGTGATAGCCTTTATTAAGCCATGCTTCAAGCCGTGGCGCTTCCTCTTCCAAAAATTCTGCTTTAGAAATTCCACAAGATTGAAACCCGAATTTTTCGGCTTTTTGCTTAATTATTTTGGTATGATTTATAGTCTGTAACATAAATTACAGTGCGAAGTTAAGTTTTTTTCTATTTTTGCCCTGTAAAAATGAATTAATAATAATTAAAAAAATAAAAAATGACTTTTGAAGAAATTTTAAATTCAGGTGAATATCACTTAATCGACGTAAGACAACCCGCAGAATTACAGATGGATGGCGCAATAGAAGGCGCTGTAAATATACCTTTAGCAACTATTCCTTTAAGACTAGACGAAATCAAGGAAATGAAAGGCCCAAAAATCATTTTCTGTAGAAGTGGAGGAAGAAGCGGACAAGCTTGCCAATTTCTAGCTCAAAATGGCTTAGAGAACATCTATAACGGTGGTGGTTTTATGCAATTACATGCTGCATTAGAGCATTATAAAAAATAATAAATCAGAGTTTTCATATTTTTTTGTACAACCAGCGCTCCCAAATTGGGAGCGCTGGTTTTGTTTTGACGAACGCTTTTAGGGTTTAAAACCCTGAAAGCGTTTTTTTATTTCTATCAAAATTTTTAAAATTTAGAAAAATCCGCATCCTCAAACTCTTTCAATAATTTTTGAAAAACTTGTTCTACCGTTAAAATCTCATCTATTAAAGCAGAAGATTGCCCAATTTCTAACTCACCTTCTTCTAAATCTCCTTCGAACATTCCACGTTTTGCTCTTCGTTTCCCGAGTTTTTCCTGCAAAGCTTCAATATCTTTTCCTTCTTTGTAAATTTCTTCTAATTCATAGAAAAATTTATTTTTCACCAAACGAACTGGCGCCAATTCTTTTAAAGTCAATTGCGTATCACCTTCCTGAGTTTCCACAATTTTTTGTTTCCAATTTTCATGAGCGCTTGCTTCTACGGTTGCGGCAAATCTGGAACCGATTTGAACAGCATCAGCTCCCAGAATCATCGCAGCTTTCATTTGACTTCCTACCGCAATTCCTCCTGCTGCAATGAGTGGAATTTCTATATTTCTTCGAACATTGGGAATCAGAGAAAGTGTGGTAGTTTCTTCTCTTCCATTATGTCCTCCTGCTTCAAATCCTTCTGCTACAACTGCGTCTACTCCTGCTTCTTGGCATTTTTTTGCAAATTTTACAGAAGATACTACATGCGCAACTTTTCTGCCTTCTTTTTTTAGAATTTCAGTATACGTTTTCGGATTTCCAGCCGATGTAAAAACGATAGGAACTTTTTCTTCTAGAATAATTTGAATAATCTCTTCAATATTAGGATACAACATGGGAACATTTACCCCAAAAGGTTTGTCCGTAGCGAGTTTACATTTCTGAATATGCTCTCTCAAAACATCTGGATACATGCTTCCTGCGCCAATTAAACCCAATCCACCAGCATTAGAAACCGCAGCAGCGAGTTTATAACCAGAATGCCAAATCATTCCTCCTTGAATAATGGGATATTTAATATTAAAAAGTTGAGTAATTCTGTTCATGAATTTTTTTGTTTAAAGATAAGATTTTTTAAAATTAATTATGTTCTTTTCCTTGATGAAAAGAACCCAAAATCAAGACTACACTTTCTTCGGCTAAAATTAAAAATAAAATCCTAAAATCCCTGAACTCTCTCGTCATACTGACGAGCTCAAACAGCAGTAATTTTTAACGGATTTTATTTTCAATTTCTATACGCCTTCGAAACTGAGGTCATTAAAAAAAATCTTCGATTTTTATTGTTAAAATCTAAATCCATTTAAAATAAAAAATCCCGAAAAATTTCGGGATTTTTATAGTTGAAAATTTCTAAAATTATTTTACGATTGCCGCTTTGTTCCAATCGGTTTTAAACTGGCAATCTTTGTAACGATTGTCTAATGAGATAAAAGTATCTGCTAGATTTTCTTTTACCCATTTTTCTAAAACTTCATTTTTCTTTTTGTTTAGGGCAAAACTTTTAATTCTTTCGAAATCTGTAGCAATATCTAGAGAATGTTCAGGAATTATGTCATTCACTTTCATTAATACTACCGCTTTTTTCTGATTGAGTTCATCCATGAAAACTTCTGTTAAATCTCCTTTATTTACCCCTGCAATTTGATAAGCAACAGTTGCTGGAAGATTAATTTTTTCTTGTCTGTCTGAACCATCTTCCGCTGGAATTACCCCAGCATTAAACTTGGTATTTTTATCATCAGAATGTTTGTAAGCAGCATCTTTGAAAGTAGTTTTTCCTTCAAGGATATCTTTTCTAATTTGTTCCATTTCTGCTTTTGCAGTGGCAATTTCTTCAGCATTTGGCTCTGCTTTTAAAAGAATATGTCTTGCATCGTACAATTTACCTGATTTTTTCACCAATTGAATGATATGGAAACCAAATTCAGATTCTACAGGATCAGAAATTTCTCCTTCTTGAAGATTAAGCGCAGTAGCTTCGAAAATTTTCACCATTTTCCCTCTTCCGATGTTGGTATACAAACCACCATTTGCAGCTGAACCTGGGTCATCAGAATAGATTCTCGCTTTATTTTCAAAAGTTTCTCCGTTTAAGATATCTTGTTTGATTTTTTTAAGTTTATCAATGATTTCTTGCTTGTGCGCATCTGTAAGTTTAGGAAACATTACAATTTTAGAAAGCACTACCTCATCTTTTACTTGTGGCAACTGGTATTTGAAGGCGTTGTAAAAATCGGTTACTTCATTAGGCGTGATATTTACTTTATCTGTGATTAGCGCATATTTAGCTTGACCATAATAGTTATCAACATCCATTTTCTCAATCACGTTTTTCATTTCGTAAGAAGAACGGAATTTATAAGCATCTAACATAGCTCTTTCTGAAGGGAACTGAGATAAAATCTGATTGTATTTATCACCAGCTTGTGCTCTAATCGCAGCGGTTCTGTCTTGAATAAGAGTATCTTTTTTCGCTTTGTAAATTAAAAGTTTATTGCTCAAAATCTGCTCCATAAATTCGCATTTATTGGTTTGTGCAGCACCTTGTTGAATAGCGTAATTTTGTTGTTCTAAAATATCAGATTCTAATACGATTTCGTCTCCTACCACTGCAGAAATCCCATCTACTAAATCTCCTTTTTTCACTTGTGCATTTGCATTAAAAGAAATGAGCGTTACCAAAAAACTCAATGCAAATAAATATTTCATGTTTTTAATCATTGTTAAATTTTTAACTGATTTGCAAAATTATGATTCTCTGCGAGATTTCCTATAATTTTTATTATAATTATTTCTTAAAATTCTTCTCAAGTTCAGCATTAAAACTTGGTTCTATTACAATTTTTGTTTTCTGACGTTGTTCTGCAATCGTTTTTGCTAAAATATCTTCTCTTACATCTGCTTTTAATTCTTCCATGGCTTCTTCTTTGGTCATCGGTGAACTCGGTAAAATTCCATCAATAGCGATGATGAGCAATCTCTCTCCCAGTTTCACTTTTTGAATCCCTTTTTCGAAAGGAACTTTATTCACTTGGAAAACTTCTGCATTTTCAGACATTTCTCCTTTTTCGAAATGCACCATGAGTTGCTGCTTATCATTCAGTTTTCCGTAATATTTTTTATTAAGAGCGTCCCAATTTTTAGCATCTTTAATTTCTTTGGTGATGTCTTTTTCTATGCTTAAATCGGTTAAAATCGCCACTCTTGCATCGGCTCTTTTTTCCCAAATATATTTTTGTTGATTTTTTTGAAAATAATCATCCAATAATTCTGGCTTATTGGTGAGTTCCTTTTCAATCCACTCACTGAAAAGAAAATCTGCCAATAAGTTTTGTTGAGTTTTTAATAGTTGCTCTTTAATTTCTGGCTTTTTGACAAAATCTCTAGAATAAACGGCAAAAACATCATTTCCTCTCTTAGAATCAAGGAAAGCAGACCATTGTTCTTTTGTTAATTTATCAGCATTTTTAAAATTTTCTGACAACAGTGTTTTCAAATCACCAAAAGTGAAAGTATCTTTATTGAATTGATACAGAACCGCTTTATCATTTTTAAAAGCTAAATAATCCTGATATGATTTCTTAATTTTTTTGAAATCTGGGAATTCTTTGTAATCTGTAGATTTAACCAAAGATTCTATCAATTTATTATACGCTACATCTGCAAAAGGCGAATCCATCATGTCTCTAATGAACATAGGATTGTATTTTTCTGAACTTTGATAAGGAACCACCGAATAAAGGTTGAACACAAAATATTTTTCGCCAATTAAAATAGGTTCGGTGTATTCTCCTTGCTTTTTATTTTTGAAAGCTTCATAAACTACGTCTGGCAAAACCGGAGAACCCATTACTACACCTGCATTTTTCTTTTCAGCTTCTGTAGAACCGTATAATTGTGCTACTTCCTCGAATTTTTTCCCTGATTTCAGCGTATCAAAAATTTGAGATTTCATTTTTTCTGATTCCTCATTTTTAGGATAAGAAATCATTCCAAAAATGATATAACCTAATGAAGGTCTTCTGTCTACCAACTTAGCAAAAGCAGCAACTGTAGCGCTATTTACCAATTGTGTAAACTGACCAGGCTGCAAAAGTTCTAGTTGCTTGTTCAGTTCTACATCTACATTGCCAGATTTTACAAAAAATGGTTCTGGTTTCTGTTTAGTATAATCTATAATCGCTTTTTCTAAGGTAATTTTACCCGATTTTACATCATTATAAATTTGATTGTAATCATTTTTATCGTCAGCTGTTTTTTCTACATAGAAAACCTGAATTTTCTTTTCAATCAAGTTGGATGAAAAATACTGCTGAAGCGAAGACTGCATGATTTCTTTAGGATAAAAAGTCTCTTCTCTAAGTTGTTGCTCTTTTTCGGCCATTGTTTTCTTGAAATAACCTAAAGTGTCTGCTTTTTTTTCTAAAGCAAAATTCTGGAGCAACTTGAAATCTACATACGTTTTCACGGTATTTTCTATACCAGAATTTTCTAAACCATATTTATTTTCGGTTTTGAATTTATCTACAGAAATACTGTCTTTTCCTATAATAAGATACTGTGATTGATAGCTTACAAAAGCTAAAAAGAGGACTAAACTTAAAGTTTTTTTCATGTTTTCTTCAATTTTCATTTGCATTTGGAAATCATAACGTTCATCTTTCCAAAAATTTACAGCCTCAAAGCTAAAAAAAATCCCTTTCAAATAAAATTTAAAAGGGAGTTAATTATTTCTTAAAATTATTTTTGGAATCTAAATTTTATAAAACGCAAATATTTTATTAATCCTATGGATAATTTTTAGGGAGCAAAGAATACGAATAAATTCGTTTTAAGCGTTCGCTTTATCAATTCGCTAGCGAATCTAGCTTTGCTCTCTTGATATTTTATTTTAATTTTATAAACTTTGCGTTTAATAAAAGTTGAAAATTCATGGTAATCTGCGTTTTCAAAACGTTTTTAAAGTTTCACTTCGAAAGTGGTGAGTTCTTTAAATTGTTTTATTCTGCCAATCATTTCGGCTTCTGAAACCTCTTCTAAACGCTGAGTTCCGAATTTTTCTACCGTAAAACTTGCCATTGCAGAACCTACAATTAATGCAGATTTCATTTCTTCGAAAGTAAATTCTTGTTTTTTAGTCAAATACGCTGCAAAACCACCTGCGAAAGTATCTCCAGCTCCAGTTGGATCAAAAACTTCTTCTAATGGCAATGCTGGAATTGCGAAGATTTTACCATCATTAAATAACAATGCTCCGTGTTCTCCTTTTTTGATAATCACGAATTCTGGTCCCATATCGTGGATTTTTTGCGCTGCTTTTACCAAAGAATATTCTCCAGAAAGTTGACGCGCTTCTTCATCATTAATGGTAATAACGTCTGTTTTAGCAATTACTTCCATCAATAAATCCCAAGTAAGATCCATCCAAAAATTCATGGTATCTAAAATGACCAATTCTGGACGTTTTTCCATTCTATCTAACACCGCTAATTGCACAGCAGGATGCAGATTTCCTAAAAGTAAAACTTCAGCATCTTTTGCAGATTCTGGAATTTTTGGGTCGAAATTCTCTAGAACATTCAGTTCTGTAGCTAAAGTATCTCTAGAATTAAGGTCGTTATGGTATTTACCACTCCAGAAAAATGTTTTTCCATCCTTAATCATTTCTACTCCATCGATATTGATTCCTTTAGAAGTCATCATATCTAAATAGTGCTGTGGAAAATCTCCACCAATCACCGAAACCAAACTCACGTCTGTTTTCATTACAGAAGCGGCTAAACCTATATAAGTAGCTGCTCCTCCTAAAATTTTATCAGTTTTACCAAAAGGCGTTTCTATGGCATCAAATGCTACAGTTCCTACTGCTAATAATTTCATATGTAGATATTATTTATTGTTTTTTATATATTATTTTTTTCTCTCCTTCTCTCCCATTCTCCAACTCTAAAACTCTCCCATTCTCCAACTCTAACACTCTCCCACTCAAACTACTTCCACTGGAAAGTATCAATCATGTGCAGCAAGTCTTTTTTAATATAATCTACTGCTGGTGCGAGTGAATCTGGTTTTGGTCTTGTATTGAAATATAAATTCGCGGTTACAAAATGTCTGGTGCTATCTGTGATGAAAATCTGAATATTAGAAGCACTTTCTCCCTTTAATTCATACACATTTCCATAAACTTTTTTATCTGGATAAGAAAAAGATTTGGTTTCGATAGCTGAAGCTCTAATGGTATGTCCGTAAACCATTTTTTCTACCTCTTTTACATGCGCATCAAAATCATTTTTCACCAGAAAATACGTAATGAAAACATTCGCTTTCATTTTGGGATAACGCAAATTATACCAACATGCTTCTTTAGCATCTGCCATCGCAGCAAAATCTGAATATTCAAAAGTATAAGCACATGGATTAGTAAATGCTTGATAATGAGGCTGTGGATATTCTAGACGCAATTCACCTTTGGGTTTAGGCTTTGTTTCTTCGCTACACGCCAATGCAGAAAATGCTAACAAAATGACTGCTAATTTTTTAAACATTTTGCAAAAGTAAGAATTTTTTGTGGAAGAATTTTCTCGAAAATCAAGTTTAAAGATTTAATTTTCAAACGTTTTCTTCAAATAATTTTCTAAAGGTTTCGGAAAAGACTTCTGATGAAAATTTTCGTAATCTGTAATTTGCAATTGATGCTTCTGAGCATATTTTTCAAAACTCGTTTTATTCTGCAAAATCACTTTAGAAATACTGATTTCCAGATTTTTATGCGTAAGTTTATGATACACCGTTTTCTCCTCTACTATAAAATCTCCCAATTCCCGAGAAATACTTTCTGGGAAATCATATAATTTCTTCCAAATAAAGGAATCATCTCGTTGTTTGATGAGAAACTTCCCATCATATTCTATATAATAATAATGTAATTTTAAATCTACAGCTTTTACTTTTTTAGATTTCACAGGGAATTCTAGCACTTTTCCCGTTTCATAAGCCAGACAATTTTCTTGAATCGGACAGATTTCACACTGTGGATTTTTAGGTTTACAGATTTCTGAACCCAAATCCATAATCGCTTGGTTAAAGTTCCCTGGGTTTTCATCAGGCATTATGAGTAAGGCCAATTCATAGAAATAAGCATACGCTTTTGGTGAGGAAACATCAAAATCATCGGCAAAAACTCTACTCAACACTCGGTAAAAATTCCCATCAATAGCAGGAACTTTTTCATCAAAACAAATGCTGGAAACTGCTGCTGCAGTGTACTTCCCAACTCCTTTTAGTTTTAAAATTTCCTCAAAATCACTAGGAAACTCTCCTCCGAAATCTTCCATCACTTGTTGAGCTGCTTTGTGCAGATTAATCGCTCGTGAATAATAACCTAAACCTTTCCAATAGAGTAAAACTTCATCTATTTCTGCTTTGGCTAAAGACTTTACTGTAGGAAATCTTTCTACAAAATTCAGGTAATGATTCTTGCCTTGCTCTACTCTAGTCTGCTGTAAAACGATTTCGCAGACCCAAATGTAATAAGGATTGTTGGTTTTTCGCCAAGGTAAATCTCTCGCATTCAAATCATACCATTTCAAGAGTTTTAAACCAATGTTTAGAAAATCAGTATTTTTGTTCTTCTTTTTCAAAAAATATTTTTTATATTTGCACACCAAAAATAAAAACAAAAAAGGAAATGACAAAGGCAGAATTGGTAAACACCATCTCAAGCAAATTAGGAATAGAAAAAAATGATACACAAAAAGTTATCGAAGCTTTTATGCAAGAAATCAGAACTTCTATGTATAATGGAGATAACGTATATTTAAGAGGTTTCGGTTCTTTTGTAATCAAAACCAGAGCGGCAAAGACAGGTAGAAATATTTCTAAAAATACAGCTATCAACATTCCTGCTCACAACATCCCAGCTTTTAAACCTTCTAAAACTTTCGTAGAAAAAGTTAAAACTAAGGTTGCTGTAAAATAATTTATAATTTAGGTTCAAAAAAAATTCAAATATTAACTTTTAAAAATTTCTAACTATGCCAAGCGGAAAGAAAAGAAAAAGACACAAGGTGGCTACCCACAAAAGAAAGAAAAGAAGAAGAGCAAACAGACATAAGAAAAAATAATCTTTTCTGTTTAGATACAATATAATATAGTTGGTGTTTTTATCTTTATAATGAGCACTAACTATATTTTTGTTTTAATTAAAAACTTTAAAAAGAAATTTTAGAAAATGAAGAAAGAATTAATAATCTCTTATGAAGATGATGCTTCTAAAATTGCCCTTATTGAAGACGGTAGATTATTCGAGCTCCACGAGATACAGCAGAATACAGATTTTGTAGTAGGTGATATCTTTGTGGGAAAAATTAAAAAATTAGCTCCTAATCTCAATGCTGCTTTCGTAAATATAGGTTACGAGAAAGATGCTTTTTTGCATTATCAGGATCTCGGTCCGCAGTATCTTACCTATCGCAAGTTTTTACAGGATACGGTATCCAAAAGACAACAAACTTCTTCGCTTAAAAACTTCCAAATTCAGCCAGAAATAGACAAGCACGGCACTGTAGACAAAGTGATGGCTGCTCAAGACGAAGTTTTATTGCAAATTACCAAGGAACCTATTTCTACAAAAGGTCCCAGAATTTCTACCCAGATTTCATTAACGGGTAGATTTCTAGTACTCATCCCTTTTGATAATAAGGTTTCTATCTCTAAAAAAGTTAAAAGCGCCGAAGAAAAAGCAAGGCTCAAAACGCTTATCGAAAGCATAAAGCCTGAAGGTTTCGGTGTAATCATCAGAACAGTAGCAGAAGGAAAAAAAGTAGCAGAACTCCATAATGACATGAACCAATTGGTTGATAAATGGAACGTTTGCTTCAAAAATATCCAAAAAAATAAAACGCCTGCCAAAGTTCTTAGTGAAGAAGACAAAGCTTCGGCTATTTTGAGAGACAATTTCAATCAAGATTTCGTTTCTATCATTTGTGACGATGAACAAATGGTAAACGATATGAAAAATTACCTTGAAGTTATTGCTCCAGAACGAAAAAACATTGTACAATTTTATGATTCTCACATTCCACTTCTGGAATATTACAATGTAGAAAAACAGCTGAAACAATCTTTCGGGAAACACGTAAACATCCCAAGTTCTAAAGGTGCTTACCTCGTGATAGAACACACAGAAGCACTGCACGTAATAGACGTGAACTCGGGGAACAACATTTCTTCTGGCACCGCCAACAAAGAACACGCCCTAAACGTGAACAAAATGGCAGCTACAGAAATTGCAAGACAACTCAGACTGCGAGATATGGGAGGAATTATTGTGGTAGATTTTATAGACATGCCAAATCCTGACCACAGAAAAGACCTGTACGAACACTTGCGCGAAGAAATGAAACGCGACAAAGCAAAGCACAAAATCCTACCGCCGAGTAAATTTGGTTTGATACAAATCACCAGACAACGTGTAAGACCAGAAAAACAAATAGACACCAAAGAAGAAAACCCGAACAAAGACGGCGAAATCTTGGCTCCTATTTTTGTGGTAGAACGCATGGAAGAAACCATCAAAGATTTCTTTACCAAAAACAAGGGCAAATTATACCTACACACGCATCCGTTTGTAGAAGCATATCTTACAAAAGGATTGATGAGCCAACAAATGAAATGGTTTATCAAGTACAAAAAATGGGTAACCATTATCCCAAGAGATTCTTTTAAATATCTGGAGTACAGACTCTATGATGCAGACAAAAAAGAACTCATCAGCTACTCGAATTAATGAGTAATATGAAATTTTCGGTTCTCTCCTTTAGGAGAGTTAGAGAGGAAGAAAATTTCTAAAAAATTATAAAATCGTTGCAGTAATGCAGCGATTTTTTTTGTGATTTTTTACAGATTACGGAAAACCTTAGTTTTGTTTAGGAATTTTTGTTAATTTAGATAAAAATTAATAATAAATAATGAAAAAACTCAATGTTAAAACCAATTTATTAGACCATTCTCAAGCTAAAGTAAAATTATTAAGTGAATATTTAAAAAGGTACTTAAGTATCATAAGTAATGATGGATATACTGAACAAATAAATATTTATGATTTATTTTGCGGACAAGGTTTATATGAAAATGAAGGGCATGGTAGCCCATTAGTTATATTAAAGAGTGTAAAAGATAATTACTTTACAATTATTAATCAAAAATCAAATAAAAAACCTAAGATAAATTGTATATTTAATGATATTGATATCACTAAAACAAAAATTTTAATAAATGCTATTGATGAAAAAAAATTGTACTACAAAAACATTGGAAACTTAACAATATCTAATAATGATTATCAAGAAGAAATAAAAAAACTAAAAATAGAATTTAATAAATTCAAAAACGAAAAAGCTTTTGTCTTTATTGACCCTTACGGATATAAAGAATTGAAAGCAAATGACATAAAAGAGTTAATTGGTAATCATAAAAAAAGTGAGATATTATTATGGCTTCCAATACAATTTATGTATAGATTTTCTGATAAGGAAACTCCTGAAGTTTTAAAAAATTTGATTCTCGATTTAAACATTAATGAAGAAGTTAAAAAATCTGAAAATGTATGGGATTTTATATATTCACTAAAAAAGGGATTTCAAAATCATCTTGGTGAAAATTATTTTGTGGATAGTTTCACTTTAAAGAAGGAGGAAAATACAGTATTTTGTCTATATTTTTTTACTTCTCATATAAAAGGATATGAAAAAATGCTTGAATCTAAATGGGAAATAGATACCGAAGAAGGAAGAGGCTGGGAATACAGTGGTAATGCACCTTCATTATTTTTTGAACAAAAAACCAATAAGCTTGAGGATTTGATTAAAACCTATATAAAATCTGGCAAAAGATATAATTTTGATCTATATCTATTTACTTTAAGAGAAGGGTTTCTAATAAAACATACAAACGAAATCTTAACATCATTACAAAACCAAGGAGTTTTGGATGTGATTTTGACAGAATCAGAAACTCCTGCAAGAAAAAAATCATTTTATATAAAATATATGAAACCTGATGACGATAATAAAAATAAGGTTTATTTTGTATTAAAATAAAATAAATTATGGCACAATCAAATATAGAATGGACTGAAATGACATGGAATCCAACCACTGGCTGTGATAAAATTTCTTCTGGATGTAAATTCTGCTATGCAGAAATTATGTCAAAACGTCTACAAGCTATGGGTGTAGAAAAATACAAGGATAACTTTGAAATAAGAACCCATGAAGAAGCATTGAAAATTCCTTTTACATGGAAAAATTCAAAAGTGGTATTTGTCAATTCAATGAGTGATTTATTTCATGAAAAAGTACCTATTGAATTCATCAAAAAAGTTTTCAAGGTAATGAATAATAACCCACAACATGTTTTCCAAGTTTTAACTAAAAGAGCAGAAAGATTATATGAATTAAATAAAGAACTAAAATGGACACATAACATTTGGATGGGAGTTTCTGTTGAAAATGATAAAGTAAGAAATCGCATTGATTATTTAAGAAAAACAAACGCAAAAGTTAAGTTTCTTTCTATTGAACCATTAATAGGACCCCTTATTAACATAAACTTAACGAATATTGACTGGGTTATTGTTGGGGGAGAAAGCGGAAACAAACCAAGACCAATGAATGCAGATTGGGTAATTGATATTCAAGAACAATGTGAACAAAATGAAGTCGCTTTTTTCTTCAAGCAATGGGGCGGAAAAAATAAGAAAGCAAATGGTAGGATTTTAAATGGAAGGACTTATGATGAGATGCCGGAAATAGAACTTCAACATAGTGTTTAAATACAAAACTCTCAATTTCTTCAATTTATAACCTGATCTCGCGGATTTATAATCCGTGAGTTTCACTTAACCAACACAAATAAGCATTTTTAAAGCATGCTTAAACAAAAAAACAGGTCAAAAATAACTTTTTTGAAAAAAAAATGAATACTATAAATCACTATTCAATATCTGAAGCCATAAAAGAGTTAAATAAAGTTGGCAATATAAATCTTGTCAAAAAACTGGAAAGAATATTGAAATATAACGAAATAAAAAAACCTGAGTTACATAACAAAAAAGACGACAAAACAACTAGCCATTATAAAGTAAATCTAACCTATGATGACTTAGAAACAATCAAAGATTTGTTTCTTGATTTAGAAGTTGCTAGTTTAACAATTGATGGAGAAGCTGGTGCCTATACAGAAAAATACGTTACTCTTTTGAATAATTGGTCTACCATATCTGATAATTCAGATTTATAATCCGTGACTCCATTCAATAAAAAAAACCAAAACCTCTGCCTTCGCAGAGGTTTTTCTATGAAAGAACATCTACTTCACTTCGGGTAAAAGAGCAGTCATGCTTCGTGTTTGCTCGTGGTTTGTTCGTGTTTCCTTCGAATCAAGCTCGAAAAAGTACCATAAATTACGAACAAAGCACGAACAAACGTAAAAGGAAACTCAACTCAGACCCTAACTTGAGACATAAAAAATCTTATCAACATTTAACAATCCTTTAAAACATGCTCTGCTAAAAATTCCCTATTTTTGAGAGATGCAAAATTCTTTAGAAATACTATTACAGCAGTTACAAGATGCAGAGTTGGGTGGTTTTGATGCGCAAAAAATCTATGCGCCACCTTATCGTTCTTTGCTCACGCAAGAAGAAATTTTGGCCAAAAATCCTAAATACGCCGCCGTCAATATTTTACTCTATCCCAAAAACGGAGAATGGCACTTTCCGCTCATTCACAGAACGCACAATGAAAACGACAGACATTCTGGGCAGATTTCGCTTCCTGGTGGTAAAAAAGATGACACCGATGCAGATTTTGCAGAAACCGCCATCAGAGAAACTTGGGAAGAAATTGGCGTTACCATGTCTCAAATCAAAATCGTGAGAGAACTCTCCCCTATTTATATTCCGCCAAGTAATTTTTTTGTGTATGCTTTTCTGTCTTACACCGAAAATTGTCCAGATTTTAATCATCAACAAACCGAAGTTCAAGAAATTTTAGAAGTTCCGCTTTCCGTGATTCGAGACTTACCAAAACCTCCTCTAACCATGGAATTGCCACGAACCAACGGATATAAAGTACCTTATTTTGATTTCCAAAACCACAAAATTTGGGGCGCCACTTCTATGATTTTGAGTGAATTGAACGAGTTGCTAAAAAATGTTTAAATTTGCAAAGTCCGCAGTCTATTTTATCAATACTAGACAATAGCGTTTTTATCATTTGTGTTTAATAAAATTTGGCTTCAAGCTGCTTGAAAAATGGCGAAGAAAAGCATTTTTACAGATTCTTTCGGGAATATTTACTTTTTAAAGAGATTTATCATCTTCATCTTGGGAATGATTTCCTACAGAAGATTTAATGGGTTCAACAAACTGAAAATTACAGGAACCGAGCATTTGGTAAACCTCCCGAAAACCAATGTGTTATTCGTATCCAATCACCAAACGTATTTTGCTGATGTAGCAGCAATGTACCACGTTTTCTGTGCTGTGAATAATGGATATATGAACACCATCAAAAATCCTGTTTATCTGCTCAATCCAAAAGTAGATTTCTACTACGTAGCTGCAGAAGAAACCATGAATAAAGGGATTTTGGCAAGAATTTTTAAATTGGCGGGTGCAGTTACGGTAAAAAGAACTTGGCGCGCCGAAGGAAAAAATGTGAACAGAATGGTAGATTTAAGAGAAGTAGAAAATATTCTGAAAGCGCTAGATAATGGTTGGGTGATTTCTTTTCCGCAAGGAACTACTTCTGCTTTTGCACAAGGCAGAAAAGGAACAGCTAAACTCGTTCAGCAACAACGTTCTATCGTTATTCCTATCAAAATCAATGGATTCCGTAGAGCTTTTGACAAAAAAGGATTGAGAGTAAAAGTGACAGGTGTAGAACCAACGATGCAATTTAAGGCTCCATTAGACATAGATTACGACAACGAAAAAGCGGAAGATATTCTTAACAAAATTATGCACGCCATCGAGCAAACACCTGAGCATAATGTGCTTCACGATTACGACAAAGAATATCAGGAGCGCAAAAAACAAGAGAAAAAAGACGAGTAAACTTAATTTCTGAAATTTTACTTGGCTCTTTTTACTTGGCTCTTTTTAATTTTAATTAAAACATGAACATTCATTTCATTGCAATTGGCGGTGCTGCGATGCACAATCTTGCCATAGCTCTCAAAAATAAAGGTTACCAAATCACAGGTTCAGATGATGCTATTTTTGAACCTTCTCTTTCTCAATTGCAAAAAAACGGACTTCTTCCTGAAAGTTTAGGTTGGTTTCCTGAGAAAATTTCTGAAAATCTAGATGCAGTCATTTTAGGAATGCACGCCAAAAAAGATAATCCAGAACTCTTGAAAGCTCAAGAACTAGGCATTAAAATCTATTCTTATCCAGAATTTCTGTACGAAAAGAGCAAAGAAAAAACCAGAGTGGTTATTGCAGGTTCTCATGGAAAAACCACCATTACTTCGATGGTTCTTCATGCTTTACAATACCATTATTTTGACACAGATTTTATGGTGGGAGCGCCATTAGATGGTTTTGATTGCATGGTGAAAATTTCTTCGGAAAATGATTTCATTATCTTGGAAGGAGATGAATATCTTTCTTCGCCGATAGATTCTAGTCCGAAATTCTTGCATTATCATCCGAATATTGCTTTGATTTCTGGGATTTCTTGGGATCACATCAATGTTTTCAAAACAGAGGAAGAATATGTAGACGCTTTTAGAAATTTCATTAAAAACATTACTTCTGGTGGAATTTTAGTGTACAATGAAGAAGATGAAACCGTAGTAAAACTGGTAGACGAAGCGGAGAATTATTTCAGAAAAATGCCTTACAAAACGCCCAACTACGAAACCAAAAACGGCAAAACTTCAGTAGAGACAGAAATGGGGCAAATTCCGCTTAAAATTTTCGGAAAGCACAATTTACTGAATTTAGAAGGAGCAAGGCTTATTTGTAATCAATTGGGCATTCTAGACGAAGATTTTTATGAAGCTATGATGAGTTTCTCTGGCGCATCGAAACGTTTAGAAAAGGTAAAAAGAAATGACGAAATCATTTTGTACAGAGATTTTGCACACGCTCCGAGCAAAGTAAAAGCATCCGTAGAAGCTTTTGCAGAACAATTTCCCGCGATGAATAAAGTAGGTTTTCTAGAACTCCACACCTACTCTTCTCTGAATCCAGCGTTTTTGCCAAAATATAAAAATACTTTAGCCCAACTCGATGAAGCGGTGGTTTTCTATGATTTGGAAGCTTTGAAAATTAAAAACATGACTCCCATTTCTCCTGAATTGATTAAAGAATCTTTCGGGAAAGAAAATTTACAGGTTTTTACCAATGTGGATGATTTGAAAAATTTTTGGCAAAATCTGGAAAAATCAAATTCTGCTTTTCTGATGATGAGTAGCGGAAATCTTGGCGGAATTTCTTTGACCGAAAACTAATATTTTTCTCAAAAAATTAAGATTTTTTTTCGCTAACTATTTCATATTCAAAATATTTTATTAATTTTAAAAACACACTAAAACCACATGAATATGAGAACTATAAAACACATTCTTGATAGAAAATCAAGAGAACTCGCCATCATCGAACCTGAAAAAACCGTTTTCGAAGCTTTAAAATTAATGGCAGACAAAAACATAGGCTCTGTTATTGTAATGGAAGGAACACGATATCTCGGCATTCTTTCGGAGAGAAATTACGCAAGACAAGTTGTGCTTCTCAACAAAAGTTCTAAGGAACTTGCGGTAAGAGAAATTATGAGAACAGACCTCCCAAAACTTTCTAAAAATGACCCTATCGAAAAATGTATGGAAATCATGACTCAACTCAATGTGAGATATTTGCCAGTGGTAGAAAATGAAACACTCATCGGTCTAATTTCTGTAAAAGACCTTCTAGACGAAGTTTTATTGCACCAAAAAGACGTCATCGAAAATCTTACCCACTATATCAACACTTAAATTTTTCGCCTGAACTAATACCATTTCTCCTCCCGAAATCCATCGGGAGTTTTTTATGGAGTGAGATTTCTAAATTTTATTATATTTGGGAAAATCAGAACATCAGTAGAAATGAGATACACCACATTAGGAAAAATTCCGCAAAAAAGGCATACCATTTTTAAATCCGAGGAAGGGAATTTCTATTACGAACAGCTTTTTGGGACTGAAGGTTTTCACGGAATCTCTTCGTTACTGTATCATATTCACAGACCTACACAGATTAAATCTATTGGGACACCAAAAGATGTTACTCCAAAAATTGCAGTAGACCGAAACATCACGCCCAGAATGTTTAAAGGTGTACAAGTAACTCCCGAAAATGATTATTTAGAAAGTAGAAAAGTTTTGTTGTTAAACAACGATTTAAAAATGGGCTTAGCAAAGCCAAAAAAATCTACTGATTATTTTTACAAAAATGCAGAGTGTGATGAACTGCTTTTCGTACACGAAGGAAAAGGCACACTGAAAACCTTTGTAGGTAATTTAGACTTCGAAAAAGGAGATTACCTCATCATACCAAGAGGAACGATTTATCAAGTAGAGTTAGAAACTACAGAAAATGTTTTTTTCTTTTTAGAAGCACATTCACCGATTTATACGCCAAAAAGATACAGAAATGAGTTCGGGCAATTGCTGGAACATTCGCCTTTTTGCGAACGAGATATTATCGCTCCCACTTTTGTAGAACCCAAAGACGAAAAAGGAGAATTTCTCATTAAAGTAAAAAAAGAAAACTTGATTTGGGATTTTATTTACGCTACGCATCCTTTTGATGTGGTAGGTTGGGACGGTTATTTCTACCCTTATAAATTTAATATCAAAAATTTTGAACCAATTACTGGAAGAGTGCATTTACCACCACCGATTCATCAGAATTTTGAAGCGCATAATTTTGTGATTTGTTCTTTTGTGGCGAGAATGTACGATTATCATCCTCAAGCCATTCCTGCACCATATAATCATTCTAATATAGATTCAGACGAGGTTCTTTTTTACACTGAAGGAGATTTTATGAGCAGAAATCACATTGACTTAATGGACTTTACCCTTCATCCTGGCGGAATTGTTCACGGACCTCATCCTGGTGCGATGGAAAGAAGCATTGGCAAAAAATTCACCGAAGAATACGCGGTAATGGTAGATCCTTTCAGGCCACTTAAAATCACAGAAGAAGCGATGAAAGTGGAAGATAAATCCTACGCTACCAGTTGGTTAGATACCGAAGAAAATTATTTACACGACAGAAGTCAAGAGTAAAAACCCGAATAAATATTTAAAAATTTTATGGGTTAAAAATTCCTATTTTTATGCACTTTAGCACAAAAACAGGTAAATATTATCAAAAAATCAGAAGTTTATTTGATAAATCTCATCTTTTACATTCTTCATAAAAATGTAACTTTGGGAAACAGAGAAAATTGAAAAGTTTAGAAACATAAAAACGATTATATTATGTATAATTACGTCACGGCAGAAGAAGCCTTATCACTTGTCCAGAGCAACCAAAGAATATTTTTTCACGGGAGTGCTTGTACTCCTAATTATTTGATTTCGGAATTAGCAAAGCAAGCCCACAGATTAAGAGATGTAGAGGTGGTTTCCATCACCGTTCAAGGTGAAGTAGAAATCGCAAAACCAGAATATAGAGACAGTTTTTACATCAACTCTCTTTTTGTTTCGGCACCGGTAAGAGAAGCGGTAAACAGTGACAGAGGAGATTTTGTTCCCGTTTTTTTGAGTGAAATTCCTATTTTATTTAAAAACAATATTCTTCCATTAGATGTAGCTATTATTCAGGTTTCACCACCAGATCAGCATGGTTATTGTTCCCTAGGAACTTCTGTAGATGTAGCGAGAAGTGCCGTAGATTCTGCAAAATATGTGATTGCACAGGTAAATCCTAAAATGCCAAGAACGCTAGGAGATTCTATGCTTCATGTAAAAAGAATTGATAAAATGGTGTGGCATGAAACCGATTTATTAACGGTAGATTATGCTGCGAAAGTTTCTGATGATGAAAGAACCATCGGAAAATACATTGCCGAAATGGTAGAAGATAAATCTACGCTTCAAATGGGAATTGGTACGATTCCAGATGCGGTTCTAAGTTCACTACACAATCACAAGGATTTAGGTGTACATACCGAGATGATTAGTGACGGAATCATAGATTTAGTTGCGAATGACGTAGTAAATAATAAATACAAAGGAACACACCTCAATAAAACCATTACTGCGTTTTGTTTTGGGACAAAAAAATTATACGATTTCATAGACAATAATCCTTCTTTTCAGTTTATGGATGTTACCCATGTAAACAATCCATCCATCATTAGAAGAAATAAAAAATTAGTAGCCATCAATTCTGCTATAGAAGTTGATTTAACTGGTCAAGTTTGTGCAGATTCTATCGGAACGTATCAATATTCAGGAATTGGCGGACAAATGGATTTTATTCGTGGAGCAGCACTTTCTGAAGGTGGAAAACCTATTATTGCCCTTACTTCTAGAACCAAAAAAGGAGTTCCTAGAATTGTACCTTACTTAAAAGAAGGAGCTGGTGTAGTAACGACCAGAGGTCATATTCACTATGTGGTAACAGAATATGGAGTTGCTTATCTCTATGGAAAAAACATGAGACAGCGCGCAAAACTTCTCATAGACATTGCCCATCCTGATGACAGAGAAATGCTAGACAAATTCTGCTTCGAACGATTTAAATCACACGCATTGTAAACTTTTAGAACCTATCTTTTTGATAGGTTTTTTTATGAGTCATAAAAATTTTATAAATTTAAATACTCAAAAAACACCATGAAAAACGCCATTGATTCTTTACTAAAATTTATTAATTCTTCGGTTACACTCACTTTGGAAGAAGAAAGTTTAATCTCTAAATATTTTGAAATTAAAGAATATCAAAAAAATGAAATTATTTTAAATGCTGGAGAAATCTGCAATTATCTTTATTTTATTGACAAAGGATTGCTCAGAACTTTTCATGTAAATGCCAATGGAAGCGAATTTACTCGACTGATTGTTTCCGAAAATAAATTCTGTACTATTCTGCTCAGTTTTCAAGAAAGAATTGCTTCACCAGCAACAATTCAAGCATTAGAAAACACTATCGTTTTTGCTATTTCTAAAGAAAATTTTGAAAAAATAACTTCTATTTCTGCCAATGCACAATCTTTATATGTAAAAATTTTAGAAGAATTTCAGAATTTTCAAATCAAAAGAATAGAATTCCTTACCTCTTTTACACCAAAAGAAAAAACTGAAATCTTTTTAAAAGAAAATTCAGAATTAGAAACTAGATTAACAGACAAGGTAATTGCTTCTTATTTGCAGATTACTCCAGAAACATATTGCAGATGTAAGAAAAATTTGGAATCTTGATTTGAATCATTTTTTCTGAGTTTATAACAGCATAACTTTGATGAAAATTTAATGCTATGAAAAACTTATTTCTTTTAATTTTTTTGGTTTGTTCCATAAAATTTTATTCTCAACAAAAAGAAAATGAAAAGATAGTTTCTGATATTTATTTTAACAAGTACAAAAAGCAAAAAAGGAATGCAACCATACTTTCTGTAACGGGAGGTGTTTTACTTTTTACAGGTTTCATCATTTCAAAACAAGAATCAGAAGCTGCAAATCTGGTATTTTCTAAAAACGAAGTTACTGGTTACTCCATTGCTTCTTTAGGTATTATTTCTATTATTGGCTCCATTCCTCTATATATTTCTGCCGAAAAAAATTATAAAAAATCAGTTTCTATTTCACCTAGTGTTCAAACTTATCATTTCTACAACACAAAAAACACAAGTTTAGGATTAAACATTACCTACAGCTTCTAATTTATTATCGAATGTTGACAATTTTTTTGTGCGCATCACACAATATTTGTAATTTGGCACATAACAAACTCCAAATAAAAAGAGAAAAATGAGCACACTTACTTTTGCCGAAAAAATAGCGCAGGCAGAGAATTTTCTTCCTATAAATGGAACAGATTATATAGAATTTTATGTAGGAAACGCTAAACAAGCAGCCCATTATTACAAAACTGCTTTCGGTTTTCAGAGCGTAGCTTATGCAGGACCAGAAACTGGCGTAAGAGACAGAGCCTCTTATGTAGTTCAGCAAGGGAAAATAAGATTGGTTCTTACCTCTGGTTTATCTTCAGATTCACCAATTTGTGAGCACCAAAGAAAACATGGTGATGGTGTGAAAATTCTTGCACTTTGGGTTAATGATGCGTATAAAGCGTTTGAAGAAACCACAAATCGTGGTGCAAAACCTTACACGGAGCCAAAAACGCTAAAAGATGAATTCGGTGAGGTAAAAATGTCTGGAATTTATACCTACGGCGAAACCGTTCACATGTTCATCGAAAGAAAAAATTACGACGGGCCGTTCATGCCAGGATACGAAAAATGGGAATCAGATTATAATCCTTCAGACTGTGGATTGCTTTATGTAGACCATTGCGTGGGAAATGTAGGTTGGGACAGAATGATTCCTGTAGTAAAATGGTATGAAGAAGTAATGGGATTTGTGAATATTTTAAGTTTTGACGATAAGCAAATTAACACCGAATATTCTGCACTCATGTCAAAAGTAATGAGCAACGGAAACGGATTTGCTAAATTCCCTATTAATGAACCAGCAGAAGGAAAGAAAAAATCTCAGGTAGAAGAATATCTAGATTTCTACGAAGGAGAAGGGGTTCAGCACATTGCAGTAGCGACCAAAGACATTATAAAAACAGTAACAGAATTGAAATCGAGAGGAGTAGAATTTCTTTCGGCACCACCAGAAGCCTACTACGAAATGGTTCCTGAAAGAGTAGGAACAATAGACGAAGACATTAAAAAACTTCAAGACTTAGGAATTCTAATCGACTGTGACGAAGAAGGTTATCTTTTACAAATTTTCACAAAACCTGTAGAAGACCGCCCTACTCTTTTCTACGAAATTATAGAAAGACATGGTGCGCAAAGCTTCGGAGCTGGTAATTTCAAAGCATTATTTGAAGCCTTAGAAAGAGAACAAGCCAGAAGAGGCAATCTATAAATTATGAAAAAAATAATTTTATTTTTCACCATCTTTTCATTCGCTTTTTCATTCGCTCAAAAAACGAATACTAGAGATTACGAAGACATTAATGCTCGACTTGACCGCCTTTTACGTGAAAGAGAGGTAGAAAAAAGAGTATTGAATGTAAATTTAGAAGGAAAAACCTTTGCCCTGATTCAGAATAAAGGAACTTTGGTATACAAATACGTTGTAAGTTTTTTAGCAGATAAAAACATCAACATTGTAGAGCTCATCAACGATACTTCTGCTCAGAGCAAAACAACCAAACTGTATTCTGGTGATTTCATTAGAAATAACAATTACATTTCTGTAAGAGCAGACGTTTTAGAAGGTCAAAAAATTGGCATTCCGCTTACGTACAACTTCATGATTCAAGAAAGAGACGGTATCCTTTTCTTAATCAACATGAATAATAATGAAAAGTGGATTGACACAACACTGGTAAAATAAAAAATAATGAAATATTGCCCGAAATTCTTTTGTTTTCGGGCTTTTTTATATCTTTAAAACAAATTTTAAGACATGAAATCTTTTATAAATTATCCTCAAAATTCAGATTTTTCTATTCATAATATTCCTTTTGGTGTAGCGGTTTTTAACCGAGAATACATCGCTTGTTGTACCAGAATTGGCGATTTGGTGATAGACCTCGCTACTTTATACGATTACGGATTTTTTGACGAAATAGAAGGGCTAAATGAAAACGTTTTCGAAGCATATACACTCAATGAATTTATAGAACTCGGAAAACCAGTAACCAATGCTGTTCGTTTAAAAATTCAAGAACTTTTATTAGAAGGTTCATCGCTTTCTCATGACGAAAAAACCATAGAAGAATGTTTCTATGATTTAGATAAAGTAGAAATGATGATGCCGCTTCACGTACAGAATTACACTGATTTTTACAGCAGCATAGAACACGCTACCAATGTAGGAAAAATGTTTCGTGATCCTGCAAATGCATTGCTCCCGAACTGGAAACATTTACCAGTAGGTTATCACGGTCGCGCTTCGTCAATCGTGGTTTCGGGAATTAATTTTCATAGACCAAAAGGTCAAATGAAACCTGCAGATGCAGAAAAACCAATTTTCGGAACTTCAAAACAATTGGATTTTGAACTAGAAATGGCTTTTGTATTGAATAAAAATACAGAAATTGGCGAAAGCATCTCTACTCAAGAAGCTGAAGACGCGATTTTCGGAATGGTCATTTTCAATGATTGGAGTGCTAGAGACATTCAGAGTTGGGAATATGTTCCTCTTGGCCCGTTTTTAGGAAAAAATTTCTGTTCGTCTATTTCACCTTGGGTGGTGACTTTAGAAGCTTTAGAACCTTTTAGAACTGCATCACCAAAACAAGAACCTGAAGTGTTAGATTATCTGAAATTTGAAGGAGATAAAAATTTCGACATTCGCCTAGAAGTGTATTTACAACCAGAAAACGGCGAAGAAAACCTGATTTGCCAAAGCAATTACAAATACATGTACTGGAATATGGCGCAACAATTGGCACATCACACCATCAATGGTTGTAATGTGGAAGTTGGCGATTTATATGCTTCTGGAACTATTTCTGGAAGTGAACCGAATAGTTTTGGTTCGATGCTAGAGCTCACTTGGCGCGGACAAAATCCGCTGAAACTTTCAAACGGAACCGAAAGAAAATTTATAGAAGACCACGATACTATAATTATGAGAGGTTTCTCTGAAAAAAACGGAATAAGAGTAGGTTTCGGAGAAGTGAGAGGAAAAGTTTTACCAGCAAAGTAAGTTATGAAAGTGATATAGTTATAAAAGTTAAAAAGTATAGATTTTAGAATAATATATGTCGAAAATAAATTCACATAAAGACTTAAAAGTTTGGCAAGAATCCATGGATTTTGTGTTAGAAATCTATAAACTTTTAGAACAATTTCCAGATGAAGAAAAATTTATACTTACTAATCAAATAAAAAGAGCGGCCATTTCTATTCCTTCAAATATTGCAGAAGGAGCTGGTAGAGAATCAAATCAAGAATTCTTTAGATTTCTTAGTATTTCTCAAGGCTCACTTTCAGAGCTCGAAACTCAATTAGAAATTGCTGAAAAATTAAAATATATCACTTTAAATGATGAAATAAAAAAACAAATAATTTTCATTAGAATAATGCTGACTAATCTTAAAAAATCATTAATCAATAAAAAGTAAAAACTTTCATAACTTTTATAACATTTATAACTTTCATCGCTTTAATATAAAATGAAAACAATCAATCCATCAGAACTGTCGCCTATGCAAGTGCAAATGATTTTGCAAACGGCTGTTTCTCCGCGACCTATTGCATTGGCTTCTACTATAGACAAAAACGGAAATGTGAATCTTTCGCCGTTTAGTTTTTTTAATTTATTCAGTTCTAATCCACCGATTTTAATTTTCTCTCCAGCGAGAAGAGTTCGAGATAATTCTACAAAAGACACGCTTCATAATGTGCTAGAAGTTCCAGAAGTGGTGATTGGAAATGTGAATTTTGATATGGTTCAGCAAGTTTCTCTTTCATCTACAGAATATGAAACGGGTGTAGATGAATTTATTAAATCTGGATTAACTAAAAAACCAGCAGAATTGGTAAAACCGCCACTCATTGCAGAATCACCTGTGAATTTTGAATGTAAAGTCATCGAAGTAAAACCTCTCGGAAACGAAGGTGGTGCTGGAAATTTAGTCATCTGTGAAGTTTTAAAAATTCATATTAGAGAAGAGTTTTTAAATGACGAAGGAAAATTAGATCAGAAAAAACTTGATTTGGTTTCTAGATTGGGCGGAAACTGGTACGGAAGAACAAGTGCAGAAACACTATTCGAAGTTCCAAAACCATTGGTAACCAAAGGAATTGGATTTGATCAATTGCCTTCAGAAATAAGACATTCTAGCGTTTTTACAGGAAATGATTTAGGAATGTTGGCGAATATAGAACAACTACCTCAAGGAAATTTCACAGCAGATGAAAAGGTACATTTAGAAGCTCAAAAACTTCTTTTAGAGAGTAAAATAGAGGAAGCTTGGAAGATTTTGAATATTTAATATTCTTTTCCTTGATGAAAAGAATCAAAAATCAAGACTTCACTTTCTTCGGCTAAAAAAGAATTTAAAATTCTAAAATCCCTGAAACTCTCTCGTCATTCTGACGAGTTCAAACAACAGGAATTTTTAAACGAATTTTGAATTCTTTTTTTTAACGCCTCCGAAACTGAGGTCATTTAAAAAAATCTTCGATTTTTAAAATAAAGTATTTCCTTTGTCATTCTGTAAGAATCTAACCCTTGGAAGTTTAAGACTCTATTTACTTTTTCAAAAATTTGATACAATCATTCACCACAGCATTCAGCAAAGTGGACAATTTAAAATCTAACCACGGTTCTTTGGCTCCAAAAGTATGATTGCCTTTCTCAACCAGAATTAATTCTGAATTTTCTGCCCAAGAATGTAAATTTTCGGCAGCAGAAAACGGAACTGCTTCATCTTCTGAGCCGTGAATAATTAAGAAATTTCCTTTAAAATTTTTAACAGCGTTTTCTACAGAAAATCTATCTTCGTTTGCAAAATAATCTTCTAAAAACTGAATATCATGAGGCATTTGTTGCTTAGTTCGGCTGTTGTAATTGTAATAAACACCTTGATTTTTCCATTCTTCTAATTTTTCGCCAACAGGAAATCTATTCAATGTGTCTACACTTGCTAATGTGATGAGGTTTTTGATTTTAGAATTTTCAGAAGCAGCAATGATAGAAATTCCGCCTCCTCTAGAATGTCCGATTAAGGTAACATTTTCTGCATCTACTCGATTATCTTTACTAAAATATTCTATTACATAACCTAAATCGCTCAATTCCTTAGAATAATTATTCTGTGCGAAACTTTCTAAATCTGCAAAATCACTTGGATTCTCAAGAGAAGTTCCGTTGTGCGAGAAATTAAATTTCACGAAATAAAATCCGTTTTTAGCAAACTTTTCCGCCATCAGATTCCAAGCGCCCCAATCTTTATAACCTTTGTAACCGTGAGCAAAAATCATGAGTGGTAATCTCCCTTCTTTTTCTGGAACAAAAGCATCAACCAAAAAAGATTTGGTTGCAGGATTTTCTAAAACGATATTTTTTTCTACAGTAAATTTCATTGGATAAAATTAATAAAAAACCACCGAAAATTCGGTGGTTAGATGATTTCTATTGATTACCAGATTTTAATTCTGTCTTCTGGTTTTTTGTAATGTTTGTCGCCTTCTTTTACGCCAAATGCTTTATACCAAGCTTCTGTGTTTACTAGCGGACCAAATGCTCTGTACATTCCTGGTGAATGCGAATCTGTTTTCACTTGGTTGATGTAGAATTTCTCAGTTCCTTTAGTTCTCCAAACAGTTGCCCAACTTAAGAAAAATCTTTGATTTTGGTCAAATCCGCTAATTTTACCTGGGTTTCCTTTGTCTTTAAGGTACATTTGAAGTGCATCAAAAGCGATATTTACACCACCTAAATCTGCAATATTTTCGCCCATGGTAAATTTACCGTTTACGAAACTTCCTTTTACTGGTTCGTAAGCAGAATATTGAGCATCTAACTTCGCTGTAGCTATTTCAAATTTCTTTCTGTCTTCGTCTGTCCACCAATTGTTAAGGTTTCCATCTCCGTCAAATCTAGAACCACCATCGTCAAATCCGTGAGAAATTTCGTGACCGATTACCGCTCCAATTCCTCCGAAATTTACCGCAGGATCTGCTTTGAAATCAAAGAAAGGTGCTTGTAAAATTCCAGCAGGGAAAACGATTTCGTTATTAGAAGCACTATAATATGCGTTAACCGTTTGAGGCGTCATTCCCCATTTTGTTTTATCTACTTTTTTACCAATTTTTTCTACATTTTTTTGATAATTCCAAGTCGTGATGTTTTGTCTGTTTTGGAAATATGAATCTGGACTTACCGTTAATTTAGAATAATCTTCCCACTTATCTGGATAAGCAATTTTCACTTTGAATTTTGATAATTTATCAAGTGCTTTCACTTTGGTCTCATCACTCATCCAATCTAGGTTTGAGATATGCTCATGGTAAGCTTTTTTAAGATAATCTACCATGGTTACCATTTCTTCTTTTGCTTCTGCTGGGAAATATTTTTCTACATATAACTTACCGAAAGCTTCACCCAAAATACCATTTACTACTTCTAAACCACGCTTGTTCATGGCACGTTGTTCTTTTTGACCTTGAAGGAATTTTCCGTAAAAATCAAAACGCATATCGTCTAATTTTTTGTCTAAAACGCCAGCGTTTCCAGAAAGCATGTGGTATTTCATGTAATCTTTTAACAATGGAAGATTCGCTTCGTTTACGAAAGCATCAAAGTTTTTAAAATATCCTAGCTCACCAAGAATTACTCTATCGGTTTTTACGCCAACTTGATTTAAATATCCTGCTAAATCTACATTTTTAACCAAACCAGAAAGTTCTGAAACAGTTTTAGGATTGTAACGCTTATTGGCATCTCTTCCTTCTTCATTGGTTAATAAAGTTTTTGCTAATCTCTTTTCTAAATCTACAATTTTTGTGGCAGTCTCATTTGCATTTTGATAACCCAAAACTGTCAACATGCTCGAAACATATTTGGTGTATTCTGCAAGGGTTTTGGTGTTGGCTTCGTTTTCTTTTTGATAGTAATCTTTTCCTAAACCTAGAGCTGGACCGCCAAGATAAATCGCATTGTCATTAGACGCTTTAAGGTCTGCGCCTACTCTCCACATGTAGAAAATATTATCACCATTTGGAGTAGCTTCTACCAAATATTTTTGTAAATCTGCTACCGTTTTAATAGCATCAATTTTTGCTAAATCTGCTTTTATTGGGTTAATTCCGTCTGCATTTCTCTTGTCCCAATTCATGAAAGAAGAGTACAAATCTTGAATTTTTTTGCCTTCTGTTCCTTCTGCATATTTTTCAGTCAAAATATTATTCAAGATGGCTAAAGAGTTTTCGTCTGTTTTCTCACGAAGTTCATTAAAACTTCCCCAACTTGCTTTGTCCGAAGGAATTTCTACCGTTTTTACCCAGTTTCCGTTTACATAAGTGAAGAAATCATCTTGCGGACGAACTGAAGTATCCATAAATTGAAGAGCAATTCCGTTTTCTGGTAATTGTTTTTGTGATGCACATGAACTTACTGTAAGCACAGCAGCTGCAGCCATCACTAGAAAAGGTACCTTTTTCATATGAAGTTATTTATTATTTTTTAAAGGTCATATGTAATCGCTGAACATTCGTTGATGTTTGTATTTTTCATCATGGCGATTTCATATATAGTTCATTATTAATTGTTCAAATTTAATAAAATCATCAGTTTTATTATGATTAGTTGATAAAAATTTGAATTTGTTTCAATAGACTTCATAAATAATAAAAAACCACAGAAAATTCTGTGGTTTTAAGGTTTTTATGTTGAGAAAAATTTGGTTTCTTACCAGATTTTGATTCTTTCTTCTGGTTTTTTATAATGCTGGTCACCTTCTTTGACTTCGAAAGCGTTGTAGAATGCTTCTACATTTACCAACGGACCAAAAGCTCTGTATAAACCTGGTGAATGCGGATCTGTTTTCACCTGATTAATCATGTATTTTTCTGTAGATTTAGTTCTCCAAATGGTTCCCCAACTTAAGAAAAATCTTTGATCTTGGTTGTAACCACTGATTAATCCTGGATTTCCTTTGTCTTTAAGGTACATTTGTAGTGCGTCATAAGCAATAGCAACTCCACCTAAATCTGCAATATTTTCGCCATTGGTAAATAAACCATTTACGAAAGTTCCTTTTACTGGTTCATATTTGCTGTATTGTTCTGCTAATTTTTTTGTCGCTTCTTCGAAGTTCTTTTTATCAGCATCAGTCCACCAATTTTTAAGGTTTCCGTCTCCATCGAACATTGCTCCTGAATCATCAAATCCGTGAGAAATTTCGTGGCCAATTACCGCTCCGATTCCTCCAAAATTCACTGCAGGATCAGCTTTGAAATCAAAGAAAGGCGCTTGTAAAATAGCAGCTGGAAAAACGATTTCGTTATTTACTGGGTTGTAGTAAGCATTTACCGTTTGAGGAGTCATTCCCCATTCTTTTTTGTCGACTTTCTTACCTACTTTATCTAATTCTTTTTGATAAGCCCAATCTGCTACGTTTTTAAGATTTCCGTATAAAGATCCTCCTTCGTTTTTAGAAAGCACTTGTAATTTAGAATAGTCTTTCCACTCATCTGGATAACCTACTTTTACCGTGAATTTTGATAATTTATCTAAAGCTTTCGTTTTGGTTTCATCACTCATCCAAGAAAGATTAGAAATATGCTGAACGTAAGATTTTTTAAGATAATCAATTAAAGTTACCATTTCTGCTTTTGCTTCGGCAGTAAAATATTTATCTACATATAATTTCCCGAAAGCTTCTCCAAGAACACCATTAATGGTAGAAAGTGCACGTTTGTTCATCGCGCGTTGTTCTTTTTGTCCACTCAAAGTTCTTCCGTAGAAATCAAACTGTAAATCGTCTAATTTTTGGTCTAAAACAGAAGCGCTTCCGTTCAATAATTTCACTTTTAAGAAATCTTTGATGAAAGGTAAATTTTTAGCATTCAAAAATTTATCTAAATTTTTATAATACTCCAATTCACCGATGATTACTCTGTCTGTATTTACACCAGCGTTTTTAAGATAAGATGGTAAATCTACATTTTTCACTAAAGATTTTAACTCTGACAATGTCTTCGGATTGTATTGAAGATTAGAATCTCTAATTTTTTCATTAGGAATTAAAGTTTGAGCGGCAGTTTTTTCAAAGTCAACTACTTTTTGAGCTGCAACTTCAGGATTCTTATACCCTAAAACCGTGTATAATTTGGTTAAATAATCTTTGTATTGACCGATGGTTTTAGTGTTTTCTTCATTATCTTTTTGATAATAATCTCTTCCTAAACCAAGGTTTACATCTCCCATGTAAACTGCATTATCCGTAGAATTTTTAAGGTCTGCGTAAACTCCCCATCCATAAAATGGATTATCTCCAGTTTTGGTAGCTTCTACTAAATATTTTTGTAAATCTGCCATGGTTTTAATGGCGTCAATTTTCGCTAAATCACCTTTAATAGGAGCAATTCCGTCTGCATTACGCTTATCCATATCCATGTAAGTAGCATAAATATCTTGAATTTTTTGACCTTCAGTTCCTTTAGCGTAAGTTTCTTTCAATAAATTGTCTAAAATTTTAAGAGAATTAAGGTCAGTTTTTTCTCTTAATTCATTGAAACTTCCCCAACTTGCTTTATCCGCAGGAATCTGAGCAGTCTTCATCCAAGTTCCGTTTACGTAGTTGTAAAAATCGTCTTGCGGACGAACAGATTTGTCCATCAGTTCAATGGCAATTCCGTTTTCTGGAAGTTCTGCTGGTTTTAATTCTTCGATTGGAGCAGATGTAGGTTCTGTAGTTGCTTGTTTCTGAGTGCCACAAGAATCTAAAATGAGCATTCCTGAAAAAGCCAACACAGCGATTGATATTTTTTTCATTTCTGTATGATTAATTAATGATGAATAAGTACAAATTTATAAGAAATTGTTACGTTTTAAAATCAAAAAAGCCAAAGTTTAAAACTCTGGCTTCGATTTATTTATTTGAAAGTTATCTTTCCGCCTAAAACATTTTTGGTATTTCTGTCTTTTGGAGAACCATATACGTCTATATTACCGCCTGCTCTAGTTGTGGCATTAAGGATTTTAGAGGCATTTACTTCTGCAAATCCACCTGCATTTGCAGTGATGGTAACGGTTTCAGAATCTAAATCTCTACCGTAAAATTGTGCGCCAGAATTCACCAAAATATCTTGAATTTCAGCGGTTCCAGACACATTAATCATACCACCAGAATTGGCTTTAGAGTTTAATAAATTCACATCTACTTGTAAATTCAGCGTAGAACCTTCGTTTGAAGTAATGCTGAGCATTTTGCTATCTATAGTTCCATCAGAAGTAATTTTAGAACCTTGACTGGCTTGAATTTCGTTGATATCTTCATAGAAAACAGTCACCTCAGCTTTGTCGCCTTGCATAAGCTTAGTAGGAATCATTCTGATTTTGAGTTCCCCATTTTTATTGACAATTTCTACATCTGGATCATCTCCTTTTACCTGAATTTTATTTTCACTGGATTTTACAAGGGTTACATTAATTCTGTCATAAACCTTTACTGCGCTGAAATCTCCAAAATTTTTGGAAGTTTGTGAATAAGCTACCTGAACCAAAAGAACTAGGAAACTAAAAATTATTTTTTTCATAAGTAGATATTTATTGTTTTTTAAAGGTCTTATGCAATCGCTGAACATTCATTGACGTTTGAGTTATTTCAATCATAGCGATTTCATTCTACATTATTTTAAAGATATAACAACTGTTTGTCCCATTTTATTACATGAGAAAGGCGAATTTTAATGATTTTCTTGAATTAAAATCTGAATTAAATCCTGCAAAACTTTTTGCGAAACAAAATTCATAAAATCTTTGCGCTCTAAATGAGGAAGATACAATCTGAAAGTCTTTTCATAATCTTTTACTCTAATCGAATAAAAAACAGTCCCAATTTCTGAATTAAATTCATCTGAATTAGGTCCTGCAACTCCAGTGGTAGAAAGTGCAACATCCGTTTTAAATAATTTCTGGCAACCCAAACTCATCGCTTGTGCTACTTCGGCTGAAACCACCGTTTTTTCTTGAATTAAATCCTCAGAAACACCTAAAATTTCAGTTTTTTTCTCCGTTTTATAAGTACAAATTCCGCCTAAAAAGTAATTAGAACTTCCAGAAACACTTGTAATCAAGTGTGATAATTCTCCACCAGTACAACTTTCGGCCGTAGAAATGGTCAAGTTTCTAGAAATTAAAAAATCGTGTAAAATTTCTTCTATTTTGTCGCCATTTTCAGAAATAATATGCGATTTTAGCAATGGTCTAACTTTAGAAATTTCTTCTTCTAATTGAATTTCTAAAGCGTCTAAATCCTTTCCTGAAGCCGTTAATTTCAACTTCACTCGATTGGCGATTGGCAAATACGAAAGTGAAAAATTTTCTGGCAAATTCAGTTCCCAGTCTTCTAAAGCATCAGACAATAAACTTTCTGGATAATTCACCACAGAAACGGTTCTAATTTTCAAAAAATTAGATTCAAATTCTCTTTGTAGATAAGGAATAATTTGGTCTTTCACCAAAGGTTTCACTTCATAAGGAACACCAGGAAGACAAATCGCAATTTTGCCGTTATCTTCTACCATCAAACTCGGTGCAGTTCCGTTGTGATTTTGGAAAACTTTAGATTTTGAAAGAATCATGGCTTGTTCTCTGTTTCTTTCGATAATTTCTAACCTTCCAATGCGTTCTAATCTGGTTTTCAGATGCTGAAAAGTTTCTTCGTCATAAACGATTTCATCATTGAAAAATTCACAAAAAGCTTTCTTGGTTTTATCATCTTTGGTCGGGCCAAGTCCGCCTGTTGTAATCACCAAATCAGTCGATTGAAAGGCGTTTTGTAATGTATTTTTAATAATTTCTTTTTCATCTGAAATGGTAAAAATCTGCGAAACAGAAATCCCAATTTTTGATAATTCTTTTGCAATAAAATTAGAGTTGGTATCTACCGTAGTTCCAGACAGAACCTCATTTCCTATCGTAATAAGGACAGCGTTTTTCATTAATCGATTTTTGAAGGATAAATTTAGTTTTTTTTCATAAAAAAAGCGGAATAAAATCCGCCAATTTTATTTGAAAATTTTTGCTAAAAAGGTTTTCATTTCCTGCCAAGATTTTACATCTGCAGACTTATTGTAAGCAATATTCATGTTAAACTTTTTGCCAACAGCAGTAGAATTAGGATTGGTAAAAGCGTGAACTGCATTAGGATAATTGATGAATTGATAATCAAACTTATTCTCCTTCATTTCTTTTTTGAATTCCTCGATTTCTTTTTCAGGAACAAAATTATCTGCTGCACCATTGCAAACTAAAATTTTCACATTGTTATGTGCTGGTTTTACTCCAGTCATTAAATTCCCGTGAAAACTTACTACACCTTTCAAATCAGGGTTTTGTCTCGCCATATTCAACACCATTGCTCCACCAAAACAATATCCAATTGCTGCTATTTTACCAGAATTGGCATTTTTGAACGTTTTAACATGAGTTGTTGCCACATCAAAATTTTGTTTTGCCAAAACTGCATTCTGATAAAAAGGAGTTGCCAATTCTTGAGCTTCTTGAGGCGTTTCTACAGATTTTCCATCGCCATACATGTCAACAACCATTGCAAAATAACCTAATTCTGCAATTTTTTTGGCTCTGTATTTTGCATAATCATTTACGCCCCACCATTCTGGAACAATCATTACCACTGGTAATTTTCCTTTTTTAGAAGTGTCATAAGCCACATAAGATTTGAAAGTTTTTCCTTCTGATGAATAAGCGGTTTCTTTAACCACAATTTTTGACTGAGAAAAAACAAAACCAAATACGAAAAATAACAATAAACTATAACTAAATCTTTTCATAATATTTTTTTTACGAAGCTATAAAATGAAAATCTGTTGTAAAAAAAAATCGCTATCAAAAAAATTGATAACGATTATTTAAAAATATTATACTTTTCTATTCTTAATGAATATGTTTTTCTGCATGATAAGAAGAACGAACCAAAGGCGAACTTTCTACATGGCGGAAACCTAAGCTTTCTGCAAAAATTCTGTATTCTTCGAACTCTTCTAGCTCTACGAAACGTTTCACTGGTAAATGTTTTTTAGTTGGCTGAAGATACTGCCCAATCGTAATTACATCTACATTCGCATTTCTCACATCTTGAATGGTTTCAAAAACTTCTTCTTTCGTTTCGCCTAAACCGAGCATAATTCCAGTTTTGGTACGGTTTTGCCCTGCTTCTTTTAAATATCTTAAAACCTCCAAAGAACGCTCGTACTTCGCTTGAATTCTCACTTCTCTGGTTAATCTTTTTACGGTCTCCATGTTGTGAGAAATCACTTCTGGCGCTACTTCCACCAATCTATCAATATGTTTATGAATTCCTTGGAAATCTGGAATCAATGTTTCCATAGTTGTTCCCGGAGAAATTCTGCGCACCGCATTTACTGTTTCTGCCCAGATTATAGAACCCATATCTTTCAAATCATCTCGGTCTACAGAAGTTAAAACGGCGTGCTTAATTTTCATTAATTTAATAGAACGTGCTACTTTTTCAGGTTCGTCCCAGTTTACATCAAGCGGTTTACCAGTTTTCACACCACAGAATCCACAACTTCTGGTACAGATATTTCCCAAAATCATAAAAGTGGCGGTTCCTTCTCCCCAACATTCTCCCATATTAGGACAAGAACCACTTTGACAAATGGTGTTCAGTTTATATTTATCAACCAATGTTCTTAATTCTCTGTAATTTTTTCCTGTAGGAAGTTTTACACGAATCCATTTTGGTTTATTGGTAGTGGTATCTTGAATTTGATTTTCCATAAATATCTAAAATTTTTCTCGCAGATTTAGCTGATTCGGTTGATTTTCATCTGCTCAATCTACATAATCAGCGAGAGATTCTACTCATTTTCGTTTAACAATTCTGCCAAAACTTTTTTGGCTCTCATAATTCTCACTTTGGTATTGGCAACAGAAAGATTGAGTTCTTCTGCAATTTCTTTAATGCTTTTTTCTTCAAAAAATCTCAAATGGATAATTTTTTGATAATTGTGGTCCATTTTGGCAACGGCATCGATGATTTTCTTCTCTTCCTGAACCGAAATCATAATTTCTTCAGGAGATTTTTCGAATTGATTTTTAAAATCCTGAAAACCGTCCATAGTTTCTTCGGTTTCACGATTTTTTTTGCGCCAATAATCAATTACTGTATTTTGAGCAATGGTAAGAACCCAAGTTTTAAACTGGAAATTCTCATCATACAAATCTAATTTTGCCAATACTTTAGAAAAAACAGAAACCGTCAATTCATCTGCTGCGTTTTCATCAAGAACTTTTTTCATAATGAAAGAAAAAACGTCTGTCCAAAATTGATTAATCAGTTTCGTTTGCGCTTTCTGATTCTTCTCTTTGGCCAAAAAGATGAGTTGTAGAAGTTCTGGTTTTTCCATTGCTGTGCAAAGATAAGGAAAATTCAAGATTCATAATTTCAAATTCTTAAATTGAAAGCTTAGGTTTTGTCTATGGAAATTGAATTTAAGTAACAAAGTTTTGTAAATTTGAATAACCAATAACTATGAAATGAAAAACCTTTATGCATTTTTTCTATTATTTATCACCAATTCACTTTTTTCACAAAACGAACAATTAAGTTTAAATTTTTTTGCTAAAGAATTATTGCCAAAAATTGAAAACTGTAAAGTTTATTTTGATGGAAAAGTGAATCAAAATGAAAGTTATGACGAATCAGTTATAAAAAATATTGTAAGCGATTACTATTATTGCAAATATGATGGAAGGTTAGCCAACAATAATAATTTTAAAATTAACACTTTTGATTTGAAGAAAATCGAAAATTCTGCAAACATTGAAAAATCTATAGATACAAAACTTACAACACCAAAAAATATAAAATTCAAAAA
>CAZHCK010000002.1:0-68160 GCA_964530915.1 uncultured Cloacibacterium sp.
TTCTTTTGATTGCATATACTCTATTTTTGTGTATAGCTATTTCAGGACAAGACATGGAGTGATTTGGAAATTTGAAAATGATGAAATTTAAAAATTGATAATAAGTGATTTTTGGATAAAAAAAGAACCGAAAATTCGGTTCTGGTATTTTTTAGTAAGCTCCTGTTTTTTTGTAAATGTAATATTTGGAGTAAATATATAGAATGAAAGCAGGCAATATTAAATACAATACGCCTTCCCAAAAATTAAGCCCAAATTTAATGACACAAGCGTTAATCAATAACTGAACGCCTCCATATAAAATAGCAACCAAAAGATGTGACCATTTCATCTGGTTAACCAATAACTGATATAAATGATGACGGTGTGCTTCAAAAATATTTTCCTTCAACTTTAATCTTTGAAGAATGGTTGAAATCACTTCTATTCCATATACTGCAATGAATAATAAGTAAGTAAAATCTTCGGTTTTTACCATTAATAATCCTAATAAAGCTAAAACCCAAAATGCAATGCTCATGCTTCCAACATCTCCGGCGAAACATTTGGCTCTTTTCCTAAAATTGAAAAATAAAAACACCAAACTTGCCAAAATTGGGTACATAATAAAATGAACATCGGTGAACGCTATTCCATATTGATTGATGTAATAAAACGTGATTAATATTACCAAGCTGTACACTCCTGTAATTCCATTGATTCCATCCATAAAATTGTAGGCATTCAGCACTCCGATTACAAACACATAAACCAAAGGAATGAACCAAATGGGTGCAGAGGTGAATAATCCTAAGAAATAAATCAGCATGGTTACGGCTACAAAATGAAATAATAATCTCAATTTGCTCGATAAATCTAAAATATCATCTAAAAAACTAATGGTAGACAAGGCTAATAATCCCAACCCAAAACTCCAATAATCTTCTGTTAAAAAGTAATCTTTTCTGTACACAGCACTCACCACAAAATACAACAAAAATGCTATGGGAAAAATAATTCCACCTCCACGAAGTGTAATCTGCGTATGAGAACTTCTATGATTGGGCTTATCTATAATATTGAACTTGTCTGCTATTCTAAAATAAAGCAGTTCTAAGATCAACAATATGAGCGTGACGATGATGAATTCCATAAATTATTTAAAACTTTTAATCGTTTCCAGCAAACATTCTTCTGCCGAAAAAGGAAGCCTATTAATTTCTAATGCTTGTTTAATCTTATTATTTGACACAATTCTTGAAGAGGTAATTTTTTTTAGAGTAAGAGAATTAACAGGTAACTTTAGTTTATCTCCAATCTTTGCAACTGTATTAAATACAAATTTAGGAATATTAAGTATAAAAATTTTCTTTTTAGAATTTTCTTTTATTAACTGAACAATTCTCAAGGTTGAAAGTGGTTCATCGTCATTTACATTATAAATGCCACTTTCAATCGTTTCATTTTTTTTAATTAATTGCTTGATATAAAAATAAAGATTATCCATACCTAGAAAACTTCTTGCATTATCTACACTTCCAAAAGGATAAGGTATTCCTTTGCTTAAAAAATTATATAAACTATAGATAGTACCTTTATCATTAGGCCCATGAATTCTCGCAGGTCTTAGAATCACAATTTTTTTATCTTTAAGCTCATTCACTTTTTCTAAAAGAAAGACCTCAGCCATTCTTTTAGTAATTCCGTAATTGGATTTAGGATTGCAAAGAGTATCTTCATCCATATGTCCATTAAATTCTTCTTCTTCTACCGCAGAAATACTACTAAAATGTATAAGAAGTTTTGCATTAGAATTAATAAAGGCCTCATATAATTTTTTTACTACTTGCACATTGGCTTTTTCATATTCATTATACGACCACTCTTTAATATCAGGTGTCTTACCAATACAATTAATAACTACATCAACTTGTTGGTCTATATTTACCGTTTCTGCTCTAAAATTATTGGTTTCAACCCAGTAATCTTTTTTTAATTCATGAAGCAGTAAATTCCCCAAATATCCTGTACTACCAGCTATTAGAATCTTTTTTTTCATTAATGTAATTATTTTATATGATTCCTGTATATTTATCTAAAATCTTATTTTCAGAAAAAACATTTACCACTACTTCTCTGTTTCTAGCAGTAAAATCTTTTAGTCTGTTTTTAAACTCAATCCAATCTAAAGAATTAAAAAAGTTTATTAATTTTTCTTTATCATTATTTTCGAAACAAAAACCTAATTTATATTCATTAACCATTATAAAAATTTCTGAGTTTTTATCACCTATATATAAAATAGGCTTACCAGCGGCTAAAATATTATAAGATTTTGAAGGAACACCTAAACCAAGCATTCCGTTTGCCAAAGTAACAATTCCCACATCACAAGAATTAAGAATCTCATTTTGTTTTTCTCTGGCAAATGGTGGTTTAAATACAATATTCGTTAATTTTTTATCTTCAACTAAACGTTGCATTTTTGATTTCATTTTTCCAGAACCTACAAATTCAAAAAGAAGATTTTCATTACGAACTTCAGAAATAACAGCCAGTAGATTATCTAAGCCTTGTATAGCACCAAGATTCCCAGCAAATTGAAATATAATTTTATCTTGAGAGCAGTTATCCAAAGGTAAAATAGTATCTATATCTGCCCAGTTTTCAATAACTTCTATTCTCGGTAAAGGAGAAAAATTTTTTAATTTATTTTCAAATAAAGATTTCATATCTCTTCCTAAAACAATTATATTATTATAATTAGAATAAGAAACATCAAATATCTTTTTAAGAATTTTATAAAAAAAAGAATCTTTAGAAGATATAAAGCCTCCAGAAATCGTATTCTCAGGGAATACATCATGTACTAAAATGGTAGTCTCTATCTTCTTAAATCTTTTAATTAAACTTACCAAGACTAAAAAAGGTGCAGGATTGGTAACAATAAAAACTTTATCATTCTTCTTTACTGAAAAAATAAGTTTCAAAAAAAACGAAATAGAAAGGGTTAAAAACCGAAAAATTCTAGATAACGTATTGTCTTTATTACCCTTAAAACTTTTTACTCTAGAAATTTTAATTGAGGAATCTACACTGAAATAAGTTGTCTTTTCATTTTTTCCGTATACTGGTTCTCCACAGACAACTTCTACATTATATTTTCGCGAAAGTCTATTGGCAATTTTTGTTAAAATATATGAAGTAGAAGTCTCTTCTGGATAAAAAAGTTCAGTAAAAATCCACAATTTAATTTTCTTATTTTCCAATCTTATTTATATTGATAATTTCATTAAAAGTCACAAAATGATAATCATTTTTTTTCAAAAGTTCGATCAATTTTTCCATCTTAACAGAAACCGACTTTCTACCTAACCTAAACCTTAATTTTGTTTTAAAATCTGTCCCAACAGGTTCTTTAATATCATAATTTTCAGAAAACTCGAAGGGGTGAATGTAAAAGAAATAATTTCCATTTTGCTTAAAATATTTTTTAAGTAAAATTTTGGTTAATCTCCAAGGAAAAATTCGGAGATATCCTCCTCCCGAAATAGGAATATTTTTCCCAAAGATGTTTACTGTACTGGCTTCGAACTCTTTGAAACCATTTTTTTCGTAAATATCACTGGTAATATTTTTAAAATCTGACAAATCTATTCGCCCATATAAATCATGGGCATCAAATTTGATTTTGCTAGAATCATAAACAAAGCCCATTTCTTCGAGAATATTCAATCTTTCTCTATCCAAACTAAAACATGGTGCTCTGTAACCTTGTGGTTTTATGTTTAACTCTCTCTCTATGACTGATAACCCTTTTATAGTATCTTCTTTAAATTCTTCTAGAGACATACTCATAGGTCTTTTATGGCTGTATGAATGCAATGCTATTTCATGCCCTCTGCTGATTATTCTAGACAGTTGGTCTTTATACTTTTCAACCAATTCACCAACAACGAAAAATGTAGATTTTATTTGATATTTCTCTAATATATCTAAATAAATATCTAAACCATCCATCGTAGATTGAGTGGCATCACATTCTTCTTTATCAAAATAATCTAGATGATACCAATCTTCTACATCCATTCCTAAAACAGCAAATTTTTTCATATTAACCTCCCTCCTTTTTTTCTAAAATCTTTAAAATTTTCTACTGTTGGCCAAGAATAATATTTATCATGATCTACTTTATTATCTATAACCTCTAAAGTATTATTATGTATATTGCTTAATACCTCACACATTACATTCCCTCCAATTTCTTTGGTTTTTTTTATTAATGTAAACATTGTTTCATTAGGAGAAATGGGCACTATTTTTTGTCCTAAAATTTTACCATTATCAATTTTAGAGTCCATATAATGTACTGTTACCCCAGTGTTTTTTTCGCCATTATATAAAGTCCAAAAACTTGGCATTACCCCTGCATAACTAGGCAAATGTGAGCAATGTAAATTAATACATCCATGTTTGGGAATACTAAGAAGTTCTCTTCTGAAGATAAGTGGTGCCGAATAGGAAACTACTAAATCTGGTGATAAAGCTCTTAGTTCATCTAAAAAATTTTGATCATTAGGATTATTAATCTCCTGATATTGAATTTTATTTTTCACTGAAACAGACTTCAAACTTCTTGATAAAATAGGAAGTTTATAGCCTGTAAAACTGTCTAAAATATCTAAAATTTTGTTGTATACAACAGAAAAACCCATTTTAGCAGACTGCAATAACCCAAAACCTTTAATAAACAGATCTTTCTTATTCACTAAACTTTGACTCGAATTAATATTTATTACTCTAACAACTTCAGCAAAGTCAAGTTCCAAAATCTTCTTAATGTTTTTAGGTACTGCAAAAGAATCTTCTTGTGTAATAATCACTATTTTCATATTCTATTTTTTACTCCACACTACTCTATTTACATAATCGGTATAGCTCAAGATGATTCTCACCATTTTTTCAGAAACATTCGGCATCGAATAGTCTGCTACTTTGCGGAAATTTCTCTGGTCTCCTAATTTTTGTGTCTTTAGCTGCTCCAAACCTTGCATGATTCTTTCTGGCGAAAGTCCTACCATCATTACGCTGGCTTCTTCCATAGCTTCTGGTCTTTCGTGCGCTTCTCTGATATTTAACGCTCTGAAATTTAGAATGGAAGATTCCTCAGAAATCGTTCCTGAATCTGATAATACGGCATAACTTCTCATTTGTAATGCATTATAATCATGGAATCCTAGCGGTTTTAAAAACTGAATTTCTGGTCTTACTGAAATTTGTTTTTTGTCTATCATATTTCTGGTTCTCGGGTGTGTAGAAACAATGATGGGATAGCCAAATTTTTCGGCAATGGCATTCAGACTGTCTATTAAACCCTTAAAATTCTTTTCAGAATTGATGTTTTCTTCACGGTGAGAAGACACCACGAAATATTTTCCTTCTTCTAGATTTAATCTTGACAACACATCAGATTTTTCAATTTCTGGAAGGTAATGATTCAGCACTTCAAACATTGGCGAACCTGTTTTGATGATTCTATCTGCTGGAAGTCCTTCTCTTAGCAAGTATTCTCTTGCAATATCAGAATAAGTAAGGTTAATATCTGCGGTGTGGTCTACAATTTTACGATTGGTTTCTTCTGGTACTCTTTGGTCAAAACAACGGTTTCCTGCTTCCATATGGAAAATAGGAATCTGACGTTTCTTGGCAGGAATGGCACACAAACAAGAATTCGTATCTCCTAATACCAAGAAAGCATCTGGCTGAATTTGTTCCAGAAGTGGATCAATTTTAATCAAAATATTTCCTACGGTTTCTGTCGCTGTTTTTCCTGCAGCTTCTAAGAAATAATCTGGCTTACGAAGTCCTAAATCTTCAAAGAAAATCTGATTGAGTTCGTAATCATAGTTTTGTCCGGTGTGGACTATGGTGTGTTCTATTGCGTCTGATTGGTCTAATGCTTTAAGAACCATAGATAATCTGATGATTTCTGGTCTGGTTCCTACCACGGTCATTACTTTTAATCTAGTGATTTGTGATTTGTTATTCGTTACTGGTTTTATATTATCTATCATTTTGTTTTTAAATATTTTATTAGTCCGTTTAATAGTTTTCCTACTGTTTCAATTTTTATATTAATTTCATTGTATTGGTCTTCTGTAAGGTATTCCAATTTTTTGGCAATCAATAATTGAGTATCTAGTTCTTGTTGACTTCCTAAAGAAATATACAAAAATTGTATAAATTCTTTATTAGAATTCCTTGCCGCTCCTTCCGCTATATTACTTGGTATAGAAACCACCGCTCTCCTTAACTGATTGGTTAAGCCAAAGACTTCTTCCTTAGGAAAAGTGCTTGTTAATTGATAAATTAAAACTACTAAATCTACACTTAATTTCCAAGCATCTAAATCTTTGTGAGTTCTCATAATTTAACTAATAACCAATTACTCATTTATACTTCTACGAAATAAGTATCTGGATTTTCTGGGTTATACGGCTCGTTGATCCAAAACATGGTATACAGTTCTTGGTCTCCTATGTTTTTGATATTATGAGTGTACCAAATCGGCATGTCTACATAAGCTGGTTCTGAACCATCTAAATAAAAATCAAGCACTTGGTCTGAATCTATTTTCCTCAATTGAATTAAAGCTTTTCCTTTAATCACCGCAAATCTTTCGATTTTTCTGGTATGGAAATGATTTCCTCTGGTAATTCCTGGAACAGTGGTAGAAAAAGAGCACTGTCCTCCAATTCCTAATCTTATTAATTCTACAAACGCTCCTCTATGGTCCGTATGCTGAGTAAACTTCACCGGGAAATGATTTTCTAGATCAATGTACGTTCTGTAAGTATTGAATAAGTGATAATCAAAAGCCGTTTTCAGTTCTGGAATTTCGCCGTTTTCTAGATATAAACTTTTATAATTTTCTAATTTGGCTAAGACTTCTGTTACTTTATGGGTAGAAGTATAAGGAACGTGGTAGATTTCTTCTGAAACGCCCGCTTCTATTTTATTGATGATTTCTTGCACCAATTCGCCTACATAAATTAAATTCACCTCACCGTCTTGTTGAATTTCCGGTGTTTCTCCATGGGTTAATTTGTGACAAAAAGTAGCGATGAAAGAATTATAATTGGGTGCACCAAACGGTCCAAAAACATTTGGAATCACTAAACCTGTGAACGCTCCTCCTTTATTTTTTGCCCAATTGCTTAATAATTCACGCCCTTCTTTTTTCGATTTTCCGTAGAGGTTATCTTTTTCTTCCTGTGAAGATGATGAGAATAACACATGCGCCTTGGAATTGGTTTTTTCTAAAGCAGAAATGAGTTCTTTCACCAAATTTACATTGGTTTCATAAATCACTTCTGGATCAGGATGGCGATTCATAGCAGCTAGATGGACAATTACATCACATTGCGCCACGAAATTTTCTAATTTTTCTGGATTTTGAAAAAAAGATTTATCATAGGGAACCCTCTCATATTTTTCAGGTTGTAGCCCTAATGTATTGTAAAGATGTGAACCTACGAAACCTTCTTGACCTGTAATTCCTATTTTTTTCACTTGAATGTTTTTAAAAATTAAAAGTTTCTAAGGGAAACTTATATTCATCTGCTATTTCTTTTAATTTATAATCAGCCAAAACCAATAACTGAGCATTATCCTGAAGCGCTTTGATATGAGACAAAAATCCTGATGGAATATGCAGCACATCTAATGTTCCACTTTCTAAAATAAAGGTGTGTTTCTGCACAATCTCTGTTGGATTTTCCCAATCATTTGGTGTAATCAAAGTAATTTGAAAAGAACCATTAATCGCTGAGAACCATCTTTGCTCTATTTTATGACCTTGCCAAGCTCTTTCTACGGAGAGGTCTTTATTTTCTATCAAATACATTCTTTTGATGGATGACGCATCAAAATCATTATTGTAACGCAGTGTTCCTCTGTGGTCTTGGAATAAATTTCCTTTTAGAATAGATGGGTTCACTTGACTTTTTTAATTTATATTGTTATGACCTTTTATCATTCGCAGATATTTGCGGCTTTATTAAGCACATGATTTAATCATTTTTACTCAGTTTTAACTTTGGATTGGTTTACATGGGATATTGTAAAACGTCTTCACCAAAAATTTCTTTTCTGATTAAAGGCAATTTAGAAATGAGTTTTTTCAATCCTTCTACTCCTTGTTGTTCTGTATTATGAGAATGATAATCTTCAATTTTAGACATATCTTCTTCTCCTTCAGAGAAATATTTGGCGTAGTTTAAGTCTCTATTATCTGCAGGAATTCTGTAGAAATCTCCCATGTCTTCTGCTTTTTGCATTTCTTCTCTGGTGCAGAGCGTTTCGTAGAGTTTTTCGCCGTGTCTGGTCCCAATGATTTTCACTGGCACTTCTTTTCCTGTAAGTTCTATTAATGCTTTTGCCAAGTCTCCAATGCTTCCAGCTGGTGCTTTGTTTACGAATAAATCTCCAGGATTTCCTTTTTCGAAAGCAAATAACACTAAGTCTACCGCATCTTCCAGAGACATGAAGAAACGCGACATATTAGGGTCTGTGATGGTAATTGGTTCGCCTTTTTGAATTTGGCTTAAAAACAATGGGATTACAGAACCTCTAGAAGCCATTACGTTTCCGTATCTGGTAAGACACACCACGGTATCTGTGAGATTTCTAGATTCTGCTACCGCCACTTTTTCCATCATTGCTTTAGAAATTCCCATGGCATTGATAGGATAAGCAGCTTTGTCAGTAGAAAGACAAATTACTTTTTTCACGCCATTTTGAGCTGCTGCTCTGATGACGTTTTGTGTACCTTCTACATTAGTTTTTACGGCTTGCATTGGGAAAAATTCACAAGAAGGCACTTGTTTCAGTGCTGCTGCATGAAAGATGTAATCTACACCTCTGGTTGCAGGTTCTACAGAGGAAAAATCTCTTACATCACCAATATAATATTTGATTTTGTCATTTTTATAGAGGTTTCTCATGTCATCTTGTTTTTTTTCGTCGCGTGAAAAAATTCTGATTTCTGAGAAATGGTCTGTATGTAAAAAGCGATTCAACACAGCTGTTCCGAAAGAACCTGTTCCGCCTGTGATAAGTAATTTTTTATCTTTTATTTTCATATTATTTTATTATTTTTTTAATTTTTCCAAATCTGCTCCCATTTTGAACCAACAGAATTCATTGAATATAACTCTACAACTCTTTTTTTTGCATTATATCCACATTTTTTTGCAAATTCTCTATCATTAATCATTTTCAAAATTGCTTTTTTTAACATATTAACATTTTTGGGCTCTATAAGTATTCCTGACTTGTCCTCTGGACCACCGTTAAGCATTTCTGGTATAGCTCCAACATTTGTAGCTATAATCGGACAGCCACATGCCATACTTTCTAAAATAACGTTAGGAAAACCTTCAGTATAGGTAGGTAGCACAAACACGCCTGCTGTCATCATTTTTTTAATTACTTCTTCATATTCAATTTCTCCAATAATATCAAGCCAGCTGCTATCATTACCTGCTCTTGCTTTTAGGATTTTCTCAATATTATCATTAGAAACACCCATCATTGTTAACCTAATATTTGGAATTTCTTTGCAAGCATCTATTAATTCAAAAATCCCTTTTGAAGGAATTATTTGTCCCACAAAAACAATCTCATTAGAAATAGAACAAATATTTTTATTTGCTTCAACAATATCCAATACTTTATCACTTATTGGATTAGGTATGTATTGAATATTTTTAAACCCATAACTAATAAGTGTATCATAAGAATTTTGATCTATAACCACTGTAATCGTTGACAAATTTACAACTTTACACAATAAGTTCCATTCCCAATTTTTCTGAATTGACAATTCTGGAATTCTTCCAAATCTAAAATGTAAGATACTTTTTAATTTATTTTTTTTTGTTAATTTTAGTATTAAAAAATCTTTAATTAAACTTATGGAAGAGGATGAACATATATGAACTGCATCATAACTTTTCTTTTTAATTCTTCTTTTTAATTCAAAAATCAAAGAAGTATATAATAACACCCCTCTTTTCAGCCTATTAAAAAAGCTGAACTTATCTTTAATAAATATTTTATCTACAGATAATAATTCTAAATTTACATTACTAGACTTATTATTATCATAATAATGTAAAATATGTTTCGTCCATCTGGATATTCCACCTGCAAGATTTGGTGAAGGAGATATTAGTAAAACATTGGTCATTTCATTAATTGTTCATTAAGATTAAACTTACCCTTAGCTATTATAAATTCACTCTATTTAATAAATGATTGAATTTTATTACTATATCCTCTATAATCAAAATTTTCTATGGCTGTTTTCTTTGCATTTAATTTCATTTCTTCAATTTTAGATTTTGGTAATTCTAGAATACTAATAATTCTTTTTCTAATCTCTTCTTTAGAATCATCTTTTACTACAAAACCATTAAAATCATTTTTTAAATATAACCCAAGGTCGCTTGTTAGGTTTGCAATAACTGGTGTTCCCGCATTTAGACTCTCTACAAATTTAGTTGGAAAACCTGCCATTGTATTAGTAGCTATAGGTCTTATCACTATTGAGAAATCTGCATTAGCTATATATTTAAACACATTATTTTGAGGTATTCTGCCAAAAAAAACGATCCCTTCAGAAAATTTTTTATTGGTTTTTTTTTCAAAATTCATTTTAGTTTCTCCTATTATAGACAGTTTAACTTTGTAACCTTTCCTATACAAACCATCTACAACTTCTGCAACAGTTTCCAATGCTTCTTTTTTATGATAGGTTCCGGCAAAAACTAAATTCAAATACTCTTTGTCAAAATTATTTTTTGTATCATTATCTAAACTTACTGTGGTGTCTACCATCTGAGGAACTCTAATTACATTTAGTTTATTTAAAAACAAATTTTCTATATAAGTACTAATTGCAATGACTCCGTCTGATAGATATATATCCTTATTAATTGTTTTTAATAAATCTCTTCCCACCCGACCGTATTTTCCAAATAAGAGGTTTTTAGTTTCATAAATTTCAGTAACATCTATGTATAATCTAATTTTATTTTTTTTACAATATTTATGGAGCAGAGAAATCGTTTTTGAAGAATTTCCATAAACTGCATAAAATATAATGACATCTGGCTTATTTAATGATTTTAGCTTCGACAAAAACAACCAAGGTCTCAAAAGGTTATTCATAATTTTAGAAACCATATTTGTTCCTCTTTTCACACTAAAAACTTTAAAATTTTCAATTTTTAATTCTGGTGTATTTCCAAAACCAATTATTTCCACATTATTATCTGGATTATTATAGACTAAAGCATTAGAGCAACCTAAAACTCTAATTGCAGTTGCATTAACTCTACTAAAATCAGTTTCAACTATGTATTTAATTTCCATAAATTTTATTTAGGGTTGTTGTCTCCAACAGAATCATTTAAAATACTGAAAACTCTATTTTTAATTATTGAATAATCATGATTTTTTTTAAATAGTTCAATTGCATTTTTTACTAAATTTTCAATATCTTTTTCGTTGGTAAAAAAATCAGATAATAATTTTGGCCAATGGTTTTGATTAAAATCATCTAAAACTAAAGCTGCATTATTATTTTTTAAATAATCGATGGAAGCAATGCCACTTGGTCCAATAGCAATTATTGGTTTTTGAGAACTTAAATACTCTGGAATTTTAGTTGACAAGGAATATTTTGTATATTTTTTGACACTTTCATCAAAAGATTCTATAAATAAAACAGAATCAGCAAGTGAAATCTCCTCTTTGACTTGTTCAGGAGGAAGAAAACCAGGAGATTGAATGAAGTTAAATTTTTCAAAATGTTGTTTCACTGAGTTCCAGTCTTTTGACAATACAGATATTCTAAAATCGTCCTTTTCTAAATTAGAAACTATTTCACAGAATTTATATAAGGAGCTCCATCGGTTAAGATGTAAGCTACCGACGTAACAAATTTGTGTAATTTTCGAGGGAGTTTCTCTGTAATTAATTGTTACATCTGGAGTATTCATTAATGAAACAAAATTAATATTTGGGAATCTACTTTTGTATTCTATTTTCATGGCATCAGAAATAACAAAAACAGACTTTGAATTATTTAAAAGTTTAATGTATTTTTTTATCATTATACTTCTATGAAGTTTTTGAGTTTTAGAAAATGAATAAAGCGTAGAGAACCAATCATCCATAATATGTGTTATGATTGGTATCCCATATTTTTCATTAATGTATAATGCCACATCCATTATTCTTATCCCATATGGAATCAAATAAATAACTTCTGGGTTGTATATTCTTACAAAATCATCAATTTTATTTTTCTCATAAGGAAATAAATCAGCGGTGGCAGATAAAAACAGTTTAATTTTTTGTAGTGTTTTTTCTCTTGAGCTATTTCCTTCTATTAGAATAAATTCATTAATATTATTTTCTTTAATTAGTTTTTGCTTTCTATTCCTTAATTTTTTAATTATTTTACCACAATTAATATCATTTACACTTAGAAATAATTTATTCCTGTCCTTATCCGTTAAATTACTCCTATCTTCATACATTTCACAAACTATTTCATATAATTTATCTTTAGGCCAATCTTTTAAAATACTTCTAATAGTGATAGAGGTAGCATCATTATTTTCAAATATATCATAGGCACTGATAACAAGTATTCTAGAAAAACTCATATGAAATTCAATTATATTAAATTTTTTATTCCCCCATTATAGTATAAAACTCCCTTATTCCAACAAATAAAAATTCCCACCCACAAAATAAAAAACCTTAGATTAAAAGTTAAAATACCAGCAGGATAACTTTCTAAAAGATAAAGTATAATAAAAAAAGCAAAACCTTTACCTAATCTACTCTTCATTACAAAAAGGCCTCTGTAAATAGCCACAAGTATTATTAACAAATAAACAGAATAAAGAATAATACCTCCATGCAATATTATATTTTGATATCCTGACTCTATAATTTTTCTTTCATACAGCATAGAACCATCACTATCAAATAAAAAATCAGTCTCTACTAATTTATATGTTCCAAAGATCCCTTTGCCAAATATCCAATTATTAGTGCTCATATCATTGAAAAAATCTTTTTCTACAGAACTTCTAGAATCAAAATCTATTCTATTTATTAAATTTCCAAACAAAGCATCATAATATTTTTCATAAATGAAAATCATGAATAAAGCTCCAACCATTAAAATTACAAAAAACCTAATTTTTTTAATTATATGGGATTGTGGATTAAAATAATTTAGATAGAAAAAGAAAATTAAAGCCCAAGAATAAGTCCAAGTTAGACTCCTTCTTCCATTTAATATTGCTAATAAAAATCCAATAAAAAAAACAATCAATGAGAGTGCTTTTTGCTTATTATTAAGTTTAAAGTAAAAAAAAAGGAGTATTATGTTTGGAAATGAGAAATACTTATTAAGATCTTCAACAAATGATATATTAATAATTACATTACTACTCAATAAAAAATAAAAAACAAAAAATATATAAAAGATATTGCCATATGTCACTATCTTAATTAAATGATTAAAAAAATTTTCATTTAAATTAACAATAACAAAAGGTAACAAATATGGTAAGAATACATAGGGGGACAAAAATAATTCTCTTAAACTTGTATAATCTAACTTGAGATTTATTACAAGCATTATTATTAAATAAAAAAACAAAAAATAGTACAAAAAATTATTTTTGATTTTAAAATAGTTTTTTGACTTTAAAAAAATTGCTCTAATACTAACTCCAAAAAAAATCACTGTAAAAGCAAAAATAAGTATAAAGACAAAACTTGCAGTATTCGGAAAGACTGTTGGAAGCACATTAAAAACCCCTATCAATAGTAATAATAACAATTGATATTCTAATATTGATCTTTTTTTATATTTTACTATAATCATTTTCTTTTACTAAAATTAAAATATTGGATAGGAGCTAGAATATAACCATTAAAATTAGAAAATATCGAAGCAATGATAACGCTTTCTAACCCTAATTTAAAGTAATTAATAAAGACATAACATAAGATTAAAAAAAGTATAGGTGATAATATAGAAGCTTTAAACTGAGTTTCTAACATACTCAACCCATTTAAAATGTTACAATAGACGCTACCTAAAATCAATAGTGCATTAAACAAAAAAAGAAAAAATGAAATTCTAAAAGGTATCTCAATTCTGCCTTTACCTAGCCAAAAATCATAGACAGTATCTGAAAAAAAGAGCATAATTAATCCAAGAATAATTATTAAAAATGCCAATTTTCTATATTTTTTTTCAGCATTTTTTATCCATCCAAAATCTTTTTTTGAATAAGCATCTGTAACCGCTGACCAAAGAGGAGAGATTAAAATACTCATTCCTAAAATTAAAACATTAAAATATTTAAAAGCAATATTATAAACAGTAACATCCTCAGCACCATAATTTCTCATAATAATAAAATTAGCCGTTTGAAACTGAATAATACCTGCTAATTGAATAATAAAAAATTTAAACCCCACTCCCATCAAAGATTTAGTAAGTGAAAAATCAATGTATTTGAATTGAGGAGCAACATTTTTTAAAGTTGAATTGAAGAAGAAAATATTAAAAAAAATTAAAACTATAACAGGTGCTATACAAAGTGCAATAGAAAGGTATAAAAGTGAACCTTTCGTAAAAATAGTTAGAGAATAAATGATTATTAATATTAATAATTGTTCTAAAAAGGGTTCAATAGCGGCTTTACCAGGCTCTTGTTTTGCTATAAGTATGATCTGAACAGTAGATAGAACGAATCTTAAACAAAAATAACCTACAAGAATAGAAATAACAAGTGGTAAAGATTGGACAATACTATTACTAGATAAATTTAAAAATTTATTCCAATCAATGAAAAAATTTATAATAAAAAAAAATAAAAAAATGATTGATGAGAATATGGTTAATAAAGCATAAGATGTACTTACTAATTTTCTAGAAAGCACATAATCTTCTTTAGCCAAACTATCCCCCAATCTATTTCTTAATCCATTATTTAATCCTATATCAAAAAAACTCATCCATGCTACAATTGAACTTAGCGTTAACCAAATCCCATAATTTTCTTTATTAACATAATCAATTGTTAAAGGTACCAGCAAAAAAGATATTGGAATGGTCAATGTTTTTATTGAACCTAATAAAATTGTATTCCATTTCGCTTTAGAACTTCTATCTGTATTGTTTTTAAGAAGTTTAATATTTTGTATAAATTTTTCAAAAGTCATCAGCAAAAATTGAAATTATATTTTTAGGCAATATCGTTTAAAATAAAGTATCATTATGAAATTTTAGTATTTGCAATTTCATTATAGATTGTCACCATCTTGTTTACATTTATCTCTTTATTATGTGTAATTTTTGCTTTTTCAATTGAAGTTTTAGAAAAAGACTCTGCTAATTTCCTATTTGAAAAAACTTCCATTATATAGTAGGCTAACATATAATAGGCATCATGCTGATAAATAAAACCTTCTTCGTTGTGAATCATCATATTTTTGACACCTCCTACATCTGAACTAATCACAGGGACACCTAATAACATTGCTTCTCCAACAGAATTAGGTGAATTTTCAATACTAGAGGAAGATACAAAAACATTTGATCTTAAAAATCTACTACACATTTCCTCTTCAGTTAAATTGCCTGTAAAAATAATTTTATCATTCAATTGGTACTTATTAATTAAAGATTTTATATATTTTTGATAAGATGTTAGCTTAATATTATCCATAAAGGTACCATTTCCTACTAAATTTCCTCCTGCAATATAAACCTTTGTATCAGGATACTCTTTCAAAACAATAGGTAAAGCCTCTAATAGGAAGTGTAATCCTTTAATTGGAGTATTTGCTTGACTCATGAAAATAGAAAATTTTTCACAATTATCCCAACTCCATTTTTTTTCATAAAAGATGCTTCTTAATGTTTCATTACAAAAATGATAGTTCACTTTTGGATTAATAATTTTTGAACAAGCCTTATCCCAATCTGTTCTACCTATTACATGGTTTACGTTATAAATAGATTTTTTTTCTAGTTCGCCTCTTTTTTCAAAATTTTTAATTAAGTCTTTAATTCCTGTTTTATTTTTGTAATCAATCAACGTCTTTCTTTTGAGAACATAACTAGGAAGATTTGCAATTAAATGTTTAGAATAAATGGAGACCAAACCTTGAATAGATATAACTACTTTATCAACAATATTAAGTTCTTTACAAACTTCTGTCAATAAAAAAGTATGAGGGAATTCCGTTCCATGAATATGTATTACGTCTGGTTTTTCATTCAAGAGCATTTCTTTTAGATAATCTTTCATAGATAAATCTATATTATTGCTCGCTCCACTAGAGGGAACTCCATAAAAAATGCAATTGTTTTTTTCAATTTTTTTTAAACCGCTCAATTTAAGAACAGGAAATCCTATAATTAATTCTAAATCATCAACTTCAATTAAAGAATTTTTTAAACCTAAAAGCCATCCTCCTCTATTTATTTCTGGCAATCCAAAATCTTTTGAAACCTCAGGAAAACAAATATTTACAAACCATAATACTTTCATAGTTATTTTTTAAAAGTTACTAGATTTAGTTGTTTTTTTAACATTAAAAATTTATTTATTATCTAAATCTATCCCAAAATGTTTTTTCTTTTGCACTGTATCCATAACCATATTTATTTCCGTATCCTAAATAATCTCTATCTACATCATTAATTACAAAAGCAGCATTTTTTATTTTATGAGATTCAATATTTTTAGTAGCAAAATCTACCAATAATTTTTCGGTATACATTGATCTCACAACATATAATGTTACATCCGCTACTTCAGAGATTAAGAATGAATCAGTCACTAACATTAGAGGCGCAGTATCTAAAATAATATAATCATATACACTAGACAATTCATCAATAAGTAACTCGAATTTACCATTAGAAAGCAAATCTGTAGGATTTGGCGGAATACTTCCAGAATAAATTACATCTAAATAAGGGTTATAGATGCTTTTATGAATAATAGAATCTGTGATTACTTTTTCATCAAACAAAAATTCGGTAAGTCCTTTCAATCCCTTCCTATCAGCATTATATCTCTGTAACTGAGGGTTTCTGATATCTGCCCCAATGATAATTGTTTTTTTATTAGGACTGGCGATAGTGAGTGCTAAATTTACAGAAACGAATGTTTTACCTTCTCCTTTAACACTAGAAGTAACAAAAATAACTTTACCTTTTTTCTTTCTCGTCATGAAATTCATATTGGTAATCAGAATTCTAAAAGCTTCTGCTAATGGTGAAATATCATTCATTTTTACTAGCTCATCACTACCTTTCTCTAATTTAGGAATTTCACCAATTATTGGTTTGCCATGAGACAATTTTTCAATATCATGTTTAGATTTCACTTTATTATCTAATAACTCTATTAAATAAATTAAAATGAGAGGTATTAAAATTCCAATTAATAATACCACTAAAATTATAATTGGAGTATTTGGAGAAACCTTACCATTTTTAAAGGCTTTATCAATAATTCTTGCTTTTGGAGCGGCTACAGCTAAAGAAATCTGTGTTTCTTCTCTCTTTTGGAGCAATAATAAATATAGTGCTTCTTTTATTTGTTGCTCACGTTCAATACTTCTAAATAATTTTTCTTGAGTAGGAATTTTTATAATCTTGCCTGAAACTAAATTTTGTTCTTGAACATATTTATCCACAGCAAGACTTAACCCATCTCTACTTTTCTGAAGATTTTGTAAAATAGCAGGTCTTAGATTATTAATTCGACTTGTAACCTCTACTACTAAAGGGTTTTGAGGTGTTGCATTTTCTAAGAGTCTATTTCTTTCTAAAATCAATTGATTATATGTGGTTATTGTTGCTATAGCTCCTGGATTATCTAATCCTATATTGGATGGGATAACTTGATAATTACCCTGTCTGGTAACAAAATCTATTAAGCTGTTGGTAAGTTCTAACTGAGAGGCTATTTCTAATTGTTTGGCTCTTGCATCAGCTGAGGTTTCTAATCCAATTCTTGCTTCCGTGTTCAAATCAGTGATTTGATTGGCTTTTTTAAACTGTTCTTTTTTAGCTTCTACATTTCCCAGATCATTTCCCACGTTTGCTATTCTCTCTTCAATAAATTCTGCTGTTTTTTTTGACTCTTGATTTTTATCATTTATTGCTTCTGCATTATATACCTTAACTAAATGATTAATAATATCTTTAGCCTTATCTACATTAGGATAATTCATTGAGAGTTTAATCACAGTAACATCCTTATTGACTAAGTTTGTATTAAGTTTATTTTGAAATGAATTAGTTTTCGTTTCAACATCTGAAATATTTAATATCAAATCATTTATTGAATTTTTTTGTGGTTCAAAATATTTATTCTTTAGAACCATTATATTGGCTTTTGGTAATGAAATTACCTTATTAAAAGTTGTAGAAATATTACCAATAATTTCTGACGATAGAAAAAGTTTATCACCCTCAATTTTTAAATAAACTGGCAGGTTTTTTTTATCTGTTTTCTTTTCATTTAAGACTTTTACAATAATTGGAGACGTCTTTCCATATACTTCAGTATCTCTGAAAAACCCAGGAATAAAAATATCTGTTTCTAAACCTAAATCTTTAATAACCGTAGTCATTAATTTTTTAGATTTTAATACTTCTAATTCATTATCTACTCCTTCAGAATTCATTTTACCTAATCCTGACAAGTCTCTTAAAACTTCAAAATCTTGTCCTCCTATTGATCTTTTAGCATCTTTTATAAGAACTGTAGAAATTATCTCATATTTTGGATTCTGAGTTTTCAGAAAAAAATAAGCTGATAACAAAGCAAATATTCCACTTAAAACAAACCATTTCCAACGCTTAATATACGGTCGGATTATTTCACTAATATTAATTTCTTCTGTCTGAAAATTATTATTGTTCATTTTCTAATTTTTAAAAATCAAAGCTAAAATAGTTACAACAATTGAGGCTACTGAAATATAAATTCCTGCATTTGGATCTAATCTAGATACTTTTTGTTTTGTTTCGTTTGGACTTACTATCACCACATCATTTTGTTTGAGGTAGAAAAAAGGCGAATTGATGAAATCAGCTTTAGTAAGGTCTATTCTTTCTTTGCTTATTGTACCATCTGAATTTCTTAAAACCAAAATATCAGTTCTTTTACCATAAATCGTAAGGTCACCCGCCATACCTAAGGCACCTAATAAAGTAGTTTCTGCTTCTGGAATATTATAAGTCCCTGGTCTATTTACTTCTCCCAAAATTGTCACTTTATAATTCGTATTTCTTATCGAAACATGAGGATTTATAATATACTTTGATAATTCTTTTTTCAGAACCTCTTTTAATTCTTCGGTGTTTTGATTCTCCGTATTGATTTTACCAATAATCGGAAAATCTAAAAAACCCTTTGAATCAATAACATATGTAGGGCCTGAAAAACTTGTTTGATTTTGAGTAGGAGTGTTAGAGCTTGGGCTAGAATATTGTAAAATTTGACCAGATAAATAGTTCTGATTAAAAGGTTTTACGACTTCCATATCTTTAGCAGTTACTAAAATCACTAACTGGTCATTAGGTTGTATTTTAGATTTAGCATTTTTCATAGAAGCTTCTAATGCAATATCTTCTATATTTTGCATATAATTTAAATCTTTTTTGGGGGTACAAGAAATAAAAAATAAAAATAGAAGATTTAAAAATATAATGATTTGTTTTTTCATATTAAGTAATTAAAGTTTAATGGTACTGTTATTTAAAACTCCTTTAACGTCATAAATTATTGATTTTTCGTTCTGAAGTGCAGAAAGGTCTAAATCTAAAAATTTATTATGCGCAACTCCTAATACTATAGCATCAAATTTTTTATTTGGAATGGTATTCTGGCATTCTAATTTATATTCGTGGTGTACTTCTTCTGGATTTGCCCACGGATCAAAAGTCGTCACTTTTACCCCGAAATCTTCTAGCGCTCTTATTACGTCTACGATTTTGGTATTTCTTACATCTGGACAGTTTTCTTTAAAGGTAATTCCCAACATTAAGATTTCGGCACCATTCACATTGATGTCTTTCTTAATCATGGTTTTGATGACTTGTTCTGCCACGTATTGTCCCATAGAATCATTCAGTCTTCTCCCTGCCAAAATTATTTCTGGGTGATAGCCATATTCTTGTGCTTTTTGAGCCAAATAATAAGGGTCTACTCCGATGCAGTGTCCGCCAACCAAACCTGGTTTAAAAGGCAAGAAATTCCATTTGGTTCCTGCAGCTTTCAACACTTCATGGGTATCAATATTCATCAGATTGAATATTTTAGCCAATTCATTTACAAAAGCGATATTGATGTCTCTTTGAGAATTTTCAATCACTTTAGCAGCTTCTGCCACCTTGATGGTTGGAGCTAAATGGGTACCTGCTGTAATAACAGATTTATATAAATCATCTACAATTTTCCCAATTTCTGGGGTAGAACCCGAGGTTACTTTCAGAATTTTTTCTACGGTATGTTCTTTGTCTCCTGGATTAATTCTTTCTGGAGAATATCCGGCAAAGAAATCTACGTTAAAGGTAAGTCCAGAAACTTTTTCAAGCACTGGAATACACTCTTCTTCTGTTACACCAGGATAAACGGTAGATTCGTAAATAACAATATCTCCTTTTTTCAGAACTTTCCCAACGGTTTCGCTGGACCTATATAGAGGTGTTAAAACTGGTCTATTGTTTTTATCAACAGGAGTAGGAACGGTAATGATATAGATATTAGCATCTGCAATATCTTCTATTTGGTCTGAACAAAAAAGTCCAGTCTTATCTTTAGAAGGATTTTCATTTAATAATACAGATTGTAATAAATAGTCTTCTACTTCTAAGGTAGAATCTTTTCCTGATTTGAGTTCTTGTACTCTTGCCGCATTGATATCAAATCCTACAACTGGATATTTTGTAGCGAATAATCTAGCCAAAGGCAATCCCACGTATCCTAAACCTATTACTGTTATTTTATGATTCATCACGATTATTGTTTTAAATTTTTCCAATACCACTTCACAGCTTCCCTAAGCCCTTCTTCCATAGAGAATTTCGGATTATAATTTAATAGTGTTTTTGCTTTTTCTATACTTGCTAGAGAATGGGGAACATCTCCTTTTCTGTAATCGCCATATAACACTTCAACTTTTGAAATTTCCTCATCAAATTCAGAAAGGTATTCTTTCAGATATTTCACCAAATCATTCAGGGTTGTTCTTTCTCCAAAAGCGGTATTGTATACTTGATTCAGTGCTTCTTCATTTTCTACGGTTAATGCCAAGAGATTCATTAGAATGACATTATCTATATACGTAAAATCTCTAGAATACTCACCGCCTCCATTAATCACTGGTGATTCATGGTTCATGAATTGCATTACAAATTTAGGAATTACCGCAGCATAGGCACCATTTGGATTTTGCTTTCTTCCGAAGACATTAAAATATCTGAGACCAATGGTATCAAAATCATAGGTTTTCTTAAAAACATCTGCATATAACTCATTTACATATTTGGTTATTGCGTATGGTGAAAGCGGTTTTCCTATTCTTTCTTCTATTTTGGGTAATGCTTCAGAATCTCCGTAAGTAGAAGAACTCGCAGCATAGATTAATCTTTTTACACCTGCATCTCTAGCTGCCACTAACATATTTAAGAAACCACCTACATTGACTTCATTACTAGTAATCGGGTCATTGATAGAACGAGGAACCGAACCCAGCGCAGCTTCATGCAAGACAAAATCTTGATTTTCGCTAGCTTTTTTACAAGTTTCTAAGTCTCTTATATCTCCTTCGATGAGTGTGAAATTTGGATTCTGAAGACAGGTTTCTAGATTTTCTCTTCTCCCTGTAGAAAAATTATCTAAACAAGTAACGATTGCTCCTAAATCTAAGAGTGTCTCACAAAGATTAGAGCCGATAAAACCAGCTCCACCTGTAACCAATATTTTTTTATTTTTAAGTTTATCTGAATAAGTACTATTTAGCATATATAATGAAAATTTTCTACATTAAAGAACCAGAAAAGCTCACTCTTTTCAAGTAAAAATCCTTTTCTAGAATCCCTTCAGTAGGGCAAATATACAATTTATTATTTATCTAATTTTTCGAATATAGAATTATTGCTGATAAACTCTGGGACGATTTTTTTAAGCAGCTTTACCACTTCTATTTTATCTCTTCTTAACGCAGCTTTTGTAATTTTATTTGCAAGCGTTTCAATTTTTTCAAACTCCATGTGTGGATCCATAGAAACCATTATTTTTTCGTGATGTGTAGAAAGGTTTTTAGTATCATCACTTAACAATTCCTCATACAATTTTTCGCCAGGTCTCAGTCCTGTATATTTTAATTTAATATCGCTTTCAGGTTCAAATCCAGACAGTTTAATCATCTTAATCGCTAAATCCTTTATTTTTACAGGAGCTCCCATATCAAAAACGAAAATTTCCCCACCTTTTCCCATGGTTCCAGCTTCTAGAACTAATTCGCAAGCTTCTGGAATGGTCATGAAATATCTAACAATTTCTGGGTGTGTAATGGTAACAGGACCTCCTTTTTCAATTTGCTTTTTAAAATGAGGTATCACAGAGCCATTACTTCCTAAAACGTTTCCAAATCTGGTGGTAATGAATTTGGTGGTGTTTCCTGGCATATCTTGTAAGGCTTGTACTAATAATTCTGCAGCTCGCTTAGAAGCCCCCATTACGTTAGTAGGATTCACCGCTTTATCCGTAGAAATCATGACAAATCTATTGATATTGTATTTACAAGAAAGTGCTGCTAGATTTTTGGTTCCGAAAACATTTACTAAAATAGCTTCGTGAGGATTATTTTCTATTAGGGGAACGTGCTTATACGCTGCAGCATGATAGACCATCGAAAAATTATATCTCTCAAAAAGTGGCTCTAATCTATGTTTATTAGAAATATCTCCCAAGACAAATTTAAAGTTAATATCTGGATATTTCTCTTCCATTTCCAATTGTATTTCATGCAGAGGAGTTTCTGCTTGGTCTAAAACTACAATAAGAGAAGGTTTAAATTGCGCGACTTGTCTTACGATTTCACTTCCTATGGAACCAGCACCTCCGGTTACTAAGATTGCTTTTTCGAAATGACGTTTCATCACTTCTTCATTTTGAATAGAAATAGGTTCTCTATCTAACAAGTCTTCAATTTGAAGATTTCTAATATTGGCTTCAATTTTTTTATTGCTGAATTCTTCTACCATTGGTGCTTGAAGAATTTCCAAATCTTTGTCAAGCAAAATATTCACCCATTCTTCAAGTTCTTCCTTGGTTAATCTATCTTTCAATAACAAAACCCCTTCTAGACCAAGTTGTTCTTTAGTTTTATTAAGGAATTTATCTTGAGTTAAGATTTTAAGCCCTAAAATTTTAGCATATTTAGAGTCATTTCTTTTGGTTAAGAAACCCGTCAATTCGTATGGTAAATTATCATTATCTAAAATAGCACCTGCCATAGCCACAGAATGGTCGGAGATTCCCAAAATCATAATTCTTTTTTTCTGAGTGCTTGCTTTTACATGCTTAATAAAATAAAATGCTTGTTTAACCGCTAATCTAAAGACTAGCAATGCGGTAAAAGATATTACAAAATACAGCAGTAAAAGAGGCGTGTAAAATAATTTGGTTTTTGTTAGCCAAAAAGTAGAATACTTTAGCACTAATAAACCTACTACAGTTATAAAAGACGACCAAAATATTTTTTGAATATCAATAAAAGTAGAATGTCTTATAATGCCCGCAAAGGTTTTGAAGACATACATGAAAATGATGTTTGTACCAATAATGACAATATATTTCCATTCTATGGGTAAATATTTTGGAAGAATCGTGATTTTATTTAATATAAAAAAAGCGGTGCCCAATGAAACAAATAAAATACAGATATCAATTAAAAACACCATCCAACGTGGAAGGTATCTTAGACTAGAGATTCTGAGGTAATTATCCCCATTGGTCATTTTGTTTTTAGAACTGTTCGGCATAATTTACAAATAGATTTATCCTAACAAATTTTTTATTACCTTATTAATTCTTTCTTTATCGTCGTCTGTAAGATTAGAGCCTGAAGGTAGACACAATCCATTATTGAACAGCGTCTCAGCAATATTTGCGCCAAAATACATTTTATTGTCAAAAAGTGGCTGCAAATGCATAGGCTTCCAGAGTGGTCTAGTCTCTATATTTTCTTCTGCAAAGGCCAATCTCCAGAACTCTCTGTCTTTATTTCCAGTTTTTTCAGGGTGTATAATAATCGCATTGAGCCAATGATTGGATTGATAATCTTCTGATGGTTCGGTAAATAGTTCTACTCCTTCTTGATTTTTGAAAATATTTTTATAAAACTCGTGATTAGCTCTTCTCTCTGCTACCCTTTGGTCTATCACTTCCATCTGACCTCGGCCAATTCCTGCGCAAACATTGCTTAATCTGTAGTTGTATCCTACAATAGAATGCTGATAATGTGGGGCATCATCTTTGGCTTGAGTGGAAAGAAAAACTGCTTTTTGTTTATAAATTTCTTCTTTGAGCACTAATGCCCCTCCTCCAGAAGTGGTAATGATTTTATTTCCATTAAAACTCAAGACAGAGATATCTCCAAATGTTCCACATTTTTGCCCTTTATAAGTGCTTCCTAATGCTTCTGCACTATCTTCGATGATAGGAATATCATATTTTTCTGAAATGGCTTTTATTTCTTCTACTTTATACGGCATTCCGTAAAGGCAAACCGTAATAATGGCTTTTGGTTTTTTGCCTTTCTCAATACAAACCTTAATGGCGTCTTCTACTGCATTAGGGCAAAGATTCCAAGTATCTTTTTCACTATCTACAAAAACGGGTATTCCTCCTAAATAAATAATAGGATTAGCTGAAGCGGCAAAAGTAAGGGATTGACAAATGACAAAATCATCTTTTTCTACGCCTAACATGGCTAGCGCAAGATGTAGAGCGGCAGTACCTGTAGAGACTACTGCTACATGAGATTCTTGTCCCAGATAATTTTCTAAGTCTTTTTCGAAGCCATCTACATTTGGTCCTAAAGGAGCAATCCAATTCCCATCAAAAGCTTCTTGAATATATTTCATTTCATTCCCGCTCATGTGCGGAGAAGAAAGCCAAATTTTTGATTTATTGTTCACTTAATTCACTCAATTTAATAATTTTACCCGGGTTTCCTACTACTGTGGCTCCTGCAGGGACATCTTTTATAATCACTGCACCAGCTCCTACAATTGCATCTTCACCTATGGTTACCCCTGGGATAATTCTTGCTCCAATTCCTATCTGCGCACGTTTTTTTATGGTAATATTTCCAGCCAAAGTTACAGAAGGCGAAATATGCACAAAATCTTCAATTACGCAATCATGCTCAATCACAGATGCTGTATTGATAATGCAGTGGTTTCCTATCTTCACTTCTGCATTAACACAAACTTGTGGCATCACTACTGTTCCGTCTCCTAATTCTGAGAATCTGGAAACAAAAGCACTTCTGTGAATCAAGGTTTCGAAGGCACAAATTCCAGAGAGTTTATTTACAATTTTTTCTCTGGCATTGGCATCTCCTACAGCTACAATTACTTTGTGTTTTCTAAGCAATTCTTCTGTAGGTTTGTAAATTTCGAGATGGTGGAAAAAATCTGCAGGAGGATTGTCATCTACCAGATATTCTAATAACATATCATTTGATAAAATGATATCGTAAATCACTTTTGCATGACCACCTGCACCGTATAAAACTAGACTATTCATTTCCTTTAAAAGCAATATTAGTAGCTTCTCCTTCTCGATTTACCCCTTCTAATTTAAGCACTTTTTTCAAAGTTAAGAACATTATTTGTAAATCAAGCAAAAAACTCATATTTTCTACATACCAAACGTCAAACATGAATTTTTTTTCCCATTCTACTGCATTTCTTCCATTGATTTGTGCCCAACCAGTAATGCCTGGTTTTATGAGATGTCTTTTCTTTTGAAAATCATTATAAAGAAGCAGGTATTCTGGGAGTAATGGTCTAGGTCCTATGAGACTCATGTTTCCTAGGAGAACATTGATGAGTTGTGGGATTTCGTCTAAAGAAGTTTTTCTTACTAATTTACCAATGCTGGTTAATCGTTCTTCATCTGGTAAGAGATTCCCTTGAGCATCTCTTTTATCGTTCATAGTTCTGAACTTGATAATTTTAAAAATTTCCTCGTTTTTTCCGGGTCTATTTTGTAGAAAAAAAACTTTTCCTCTATTGGCAAACAATAAAGCGATAAATACTATCAGAAAAATAGGACTCGTAACGATTATTCCTAATAATGACAGCACAAAATCTGATAAAGGTTTGAAAAAAATTTTATACATAACAACCCACAAATTTACTTTTTTTTTTCAGGGAATGGTTATTTTTTTAACATTTTTTTAAGACTGAAATTGATTCACAATTTCTTCGTATTCATAACCTTTTGACATCAAGAATTTTATCAATTTTTGTTTTCTTTGATAATCTTTCAATCCTTTGTAAGTGGGTAATAGTTTTTCGATAAAATCACGAATGGTATCTTGATAGTCACGTTCATCTATTTCTGAAAAAGATTTGGCAATGAGTTTATCCGAAATTCCTTTGAGACGGAGTTGTTGCTTGATTTTATTTTTTCCCCATTTTTTGATATAGAATTTTCCTCGTGTAAAACTTTTGGCAAAGCGTTCTTCGTTTAGGAAGTTCTCTTTTATGAGATAGAGGATTATTTCTTCTTTTGCTTCAGGAATCAGGACAAATTCTTTCATTTTTTGTTCTACTTCTGCATGACATCTGTCTTGGTAGACACAAAAACTGACTAATTTTTGCTTAATTTCTTGAAAGGGAAAAAGTTTTTTTTCTTGCATATTTACAAAAATAAAAAACCGAAATTAATCTTTCGGTTTTTTAAAAATTTATTTTACGATTTTACGATTTTACGATTTTTCATTTTGTACTGATAAACCATTATGACTGATGCTGAAATTGCCAAAACTGGTAAATAATCATCAATAGGAATTTCTTCATCTCCAGGTGGGTTACCTGCAGCATCTTGCTCCCCGCCAACTCCTCCTAATGCGCTTCCTCCGTTTGTGGTTCCTGTAGCGACATTTTCTGACTGTTGAAATCTATTTTCTTCTGTTTCTTGAGCCTTCACCAAAAACATAGTCAACAAAAGAAATAGGCTTGAAATTAATGCTTTCATTTACTTTGATATTATTTTTTTATTGATCATTTCATCAGCAAATATAATGCTAAAAATATTAGTACCTGTACTTAAAATCGATTTTTCTACTAATAATTGTTTTTTTCTAGCCTCTATGGTTTTCAAAAGTTTGCCCGAAATATCATAAATTTTTACTTGATCAAAGGTTTTATCCGCTTTTACTACATAATGATTTTCTGTTTCATAAATAAGCAATCCGTATTTGTTATTTTCGTTTGTGCCTAAAATTCTATTAAGCATATTGTATACAATTTCAAATCGGTCTGTGCTTTCTCCTTTTTCTGCAGAGAAGGTATAAGATTCTTTTTGTAAATTGATCAAAATATCTTCTTTTTTATCGTGTAGATAAATAGGTTGTCCGTTTGCAAATTCTCCTTCTTTTTTCGCTATGGAAATGGTATGCTTACCCGTTTCATAAAATATTGCACCTAGAGCTACTTTATCATTTTCATTAAATGGATATTTTCTTCCTTGAATCGCTAATTTTTTATTTTTCAATATTGAGTAAAAAGCATCTGCTCCTTCTACTAGAAGTGGCGAGTCATAATCTAGTTCAAAATTATTTGTTCCCCCTTTTACATAGCCTATTAGAATAGGATTTACAAAGTTAAGAGGTGTTTTGAGTTCTAGCCAGAATCTGTCTTTTTTATTATTTATTTGTCTATTAAAGAAGTTACCCGAATTATCTTTAGATCTCATGGAATTATTGAACAATAGGTTTCCGGGTGTATGAGCTTTTACAATGAATCCTTGACCTACTTTTATGATATTGTTAGGGATTTTACATGTAGGGCAGTTGGTACTAGTCCCTACTGTATCATTGTTCCCACTACCATTAAAACCATAAGGTGCAGCTAAACCTCCTGTTCCTGAATAAACTGCATAATTATTGATACTTCCTGTTTTAGGATATTGATTCCCTTGCATTTCTGGATTAGGGTTCACGTTAGTCCAAAAATAAGCTACTTTCTGAATCACACCAGAGTTGGCTGCAAAAAGTAAATCAAAATCAATATTTGAAGGATATGGATTAGCAACAAGGTTATACCCTCTATCCGTTCCTGAAGAAGCTAATGGTACGCTAAAGCTTCCATTATGTGGCTGACCATTATAAGAGCCATAGAAAGGAGCTACTGTAGAGGGAGCAGAATTGCTTGCTCTAATGGCGTAGCCTATTCCTCTTTGGAACGTATTGGTTGTAGGATTTATGGAATAGAAAAAATCATCTGACTCATTGTAGGTGTAAAATCTAGTATTGAGTGTACCTGGAGAGAAGGATTTCAAATTTTGATTGGTAACAGGACTGCCCCAATAATTATAATCTAATCTCTTTAACTCTGCATTTCTTTTTACAGTAATGTTATTTCCTGTATAAATGCCATCTCTTTGTATAAAATTCCCATCATTTTCTACGGTAAGATTTCCATTATTTGTTACATTTCCTACCACTTCTACAAAATTTCCACTGGTATTAATGGTTAATGTTTTATTAGCATTAATAGTTAAAGTACCATCCATGATTAAATCATTAGACACTGCGGTATCAAAATTATTTCCTAATACTACGTTTCCAAAAGTTTCAACATTGCTATGGTTATTGTTATTGATTACTTGTGTAGCACTTCCTAAGAAATGTACTGTACTTTGTCCTTGTAAAAAATTAGCTTCTCCAGCATTATTGGTCCAGTTTCCATAGAGATAGATTTGTCCGTCTTGTGTAGTGGCATTGCTATCGTCCATATCTAAAGTTCCCCCAGCATTTAAAGTTAAATTACCATATACTTCTAATTTATTGTTAGAACTCGCTTCTATGGTCAGTGATTTATCTATGGTTAAATTTAGGACTCTGGCAATATCTCCATATAAGTCAGAATCTGCTGCAGTGTAGTCAATTACTGCATTATTAGCCACTGTAGCATTGAAGGTTACATTGGTATTTTGATCTGGTACTACCAATGTATCCCAGTTAGAACAATCAAACCAGTTTGTATTATTCGTACCATTCCATTTTCCATTAGAATGTGCATGTGTAGCAATAGTTAACTGAGGACAACCTGCACTACCTATATAATTAAATCCCCCTGCGTCATAGGAAGAACTATCTGCATAAGTTGTCCAATTAGCAGTTTGGTTAATTAATGCAATCCAATCTAATTGATCATTGTTAGTACTCGATGTAAAATTTTGCAAATTAAATTTCACTCTTCCAGGTCCAGTAGGTGCAATAGTAGTAAAACACTTACTATTAGGGTAGATAGTAGACCATTTAGTATCTCCCGTGTCTCCTCCTGGTAAAGCATTCCACCCACTTTCCGTCCAACCGTAAAGCACATTTCCAGTATAAGTTGAGTGATGCGTAGTACTATTCGTCCAAGCTCCGCCTTGCATAATCCACATATCATCATCTTCATTTAAATCAAATCCTGACCCGCCAAGTACCGCACTCTTTGTCCAATTATTATCTATTGCTCCACATGTATAAATATTATACTGACTTCCTAAAAGTACATTTCCTGAAGAAGACTGATATACAATCAACGACCCTTTTGGTAGAACCGTATTAGTTCTCGTTATCTCAATTACTCCTTCTGTTCCCCCCCATTCATTGGCAAACTGTCTTTCATATCCATTGTCCGTAATATAGATTTTAGTTCCAGGAGTAATATCTTTAAATGCTACAAAAGCAATTTGATCTAATCCACTACCATCATAATTAGTATTTACAGCAAGAATTGCTAAGTCACCAGTAGATAAACTGGTAGAAGTGACAATATCAAACAATGAACTGGTTTTAGTAAATGCTCCAGAGGTTGCCGTTAATTGTCTTCCTGTAGCTGTTACTGTATGAATAATAGAACCAAGTGAAACACTTCCTGCTACAAAAGTTCCAGAAACGGCAACGGCAAGTGTTCCTGTACTGGTAACAGTAATTGCAGAAACATAATCTTTATCTTTATTCCCATTAGCATCAGTAGCATAGATAATTACTGGTGCCATAGCATCATTAACTACTGTAGTTGTGGCATTTTGAATATATCTTAATTCTGTTGCTATTACTTGAATCACATTGCTTGCATTCGCTGAAGTTATTGCAGAAAAAGCTGTTTTTCCTGAACCAGTTGCCAAGAAAGTAGCATTAGCATTAGACAAACTAAATCCAAAATCTTCTCCGTCAAAAGCATCTGGCCCTATGGTATTTTTAAGTGATAATCTTAAAGACAATACTTTTTGTGAATTATCTGGAACCGAATAATTTAATCCTGTAAACTGGATTTGATTTGAAGTAATTACTCCATCTGCAATTTTGGTGGTTCCATCGAATAAAGCCACTGCTTTAATCGCATCCGTCCAAGTTCCTACTTCGTTTCCTGCACTTTGTGCCAAAGTTATTCCATCAAGAATAGAAGGCAACGCATCCGAATCCGTCAAATCTGCACCTCCATCTCTTATGCCTATTTGCCATACTTGTACACCATCAGAAGTGGTAGCCAGTGGAGAATCATTTTCTAAAGAAGAAATAGAAGCTGCTTCAGAAGAAGCCACTGCAATAATATCTGTTTCCGCAGAGTTAGTACCTAACCCTGTAATATTAAAGTTATAAGGATTTTCATTACTGTCATCATTAGCTATGGTGATGGTGGCGGTTCTGGTTCCTGCAGCCGAAGGATCAAAAGTAATACTGAAAGTAGTAGAACCCGCCGCTGCAATAGGAGTGGTAGGTACAGCCGTAACCGTAAAATCTGCAGCATTGGTTCCAGAAATTACAATATATGGACTTGCTCCTGTAAGATTAAGTGCAGCCGTTCCTATATTCTCTATGGTAAAAGTTCTGGTTAGAGTTCCTGTACTTACATCTACCGTACCAAAATCTGTATGGTCTGACGTTGCTGGTGTAGAATCACCGTCTATAATAGATACTCCATTTCCTTTTACATCCATTTCTGGTAAAGAAGTGGTACATGCATTGGTATGAGAGCCTAAATTAGAAACATCATCTATTGGATACGACGTCCATTCTGTAGCTGGATTGAAAGCATCTGCACCATTAGAATCTCCTATTTGTACTGAGAAGTTTCTTACTAACGTTTCATCTAAAGTAGAAACACCACCAGAAACCCATTGTGTACCTGGATCTGTTCCTATTTGTCCTATTACATCAATATTTTTAGTCTCTGAAATTTTATACAAAGAAATTGCATCATCTCCATTGAAAGTCATCATACTACTTGTACTTTGCAAATCTGCCTTTGCCAAAATAGTAGCTGATGAACTACTATTAGCAACTACATAAGTTCCGTATGCAGGTATAGAACCTGATAAAACTATTGTATAAGCAGCTGTAGTAGTTGAAGATCCATTATTATATTGTCTAAGTTCATAATCTGATAAATTAATTGCACTCGCAGTAGGATTATAAATTTCTATTGCTTTATTATTGCCACTTCCTTCTAAATATTCAGAAATAAATAAATCTGTACATGGAGCAACAGAAACCGTAGCTCTCAGTGCAAAATCATAGGCTGCTTCATTAGCATCTGTATTATTGATGGTGACTGTATCTGTAAATGTTCCTGAGTTGGCACTGTTAAAAGTTACAGTAAATGTAGCAGAACTTCCTGCATTTATTGTTGCTGGCAACGTAATGCCACCTACGGTAAATTTGGTTCCCGTAGTCATGTTGATACTCGAAACAGTCAATGCTCCAGTACCAGTATTTTGTATGGTAAATGTTTTTACTACATTGGAAGAAGCTGTAGTGGTTCCGAAATCCGTATCATCTGCAGTCGTTGGTGTAGTATCTCCATCTGAAATATTGGTCGAATTTCCCTGTACATTAATTTCTGGAGCTGTAACTGTAAGTGTACCACTTACGTTGGTGGTACCATCCCAAGCTCCTCCTGTATTCGGAGCACCAGCATGACCTCCATAGAAATATTCTGTACTCCCTGATTTTTGGTAACGCGTCACGTAGTAATAAGTTCCTGCAGGTCTACCTGTTCCTATTTCTGCAGAATACTCATCATTACTAGTATTTGAAAAAGAAGTATTTCTAGTGGCTGCAACCCAAGTCCAACCGCCTGATGTAGGTGCTACATTAGCAGTATTATAACCAATCCAAGCAGTAATACCTGCATGAGAATTTGCATCTCCTGTTACGTTAGGTTCGTGAACCTGAGAATAGACGGTATAAGATGATCCAGTGAGGATAGTCCCAGAAATTGGTGATTGAATATTTGCCCAATCTACTTTATTAGAAACTACAGATAATGAAGCACTACTGCTCCAAGTTCCCCAATTGCTACCCAAATAACGCCATTCTGTACTTCCTGCTTTTTTTACTCTGGCTGCAATATAATAAGTTCCTAATGCTAAATTATTGGGTAATGTAAAACTATAACGGTCATTATTACCCGCATCTGATTGAGTAACACCAGTAGAAGTCCACAATAGTGCAGACCATGTAGAAGGGTTACTGTCTGTACCTGAAACGTATGCAAATTCTACGGTTTGATTGGCTGCGTTATATGTAACATCTGTAAGACCTGGTTCATAAATTTCTACCGTTGCAGTACTAGATGTTCCTTCTGGTACTGATGCTGGTGAAACGGTAACTTGCCCTGCATCTACTACATTAGAATTTACGGTAAGTACACCGCTATCATTGTTCCAAACGCCAGCTGTACCACCATAGAGATATGCGCCTGTATTAATTTTATAACGATATGCGTAATAATAAGTTCCCGGAATGAGACCAGAACCTAAATTGGCTACAAACTCATCATTATCTCCTACTTGTGTATTAAATGAGGCTAAAGACCAATTGCTCCAAGTATTAGGATTGGTATTGGTAGTACTGTATCCTAGTTCTGCAGTAACACCAGCTCCTTGACCTGCTGCTTCTGTAATAGTAGGTTCATAGACTTGTCCGTAAACTGCCACCGTACTGCCTTCATCAATAGAAGCAATAGCAGGAGATTGAACATTTCCCCAGTCTGGAACGGCAGCGGAAACAGGAATTGGATAAATATTTATATTATCTATATCAATGTTCCCAGTCCCTGCTGTAAAAGCAAATTTAATATCCGTTAATGTTTGTAGTGCTGTTTGTGCAATTCTATCATTAAAAGACTTTGTTGTGCCTATCCATAAATCCCAAGTATCATTTGCAATACTTTCATCAGAACCATCTGGCGCAGTATAATTCATTGAAGCACCCGAATTATTGATTACCCATGTTATTGTCTGAGTTCCTGAAAAGTTTGAAGAATTTAATGCTGTTGTTAAATCACGAATAGAAAATTGTCCAGCAGTAGCTGTAAAATTAACACCAAATCTTGAATGTGTATTAGCATTAGATTCGGAAGAGTTAGCTATTCCAAAACTACTTCCTACCTGAAATGTTGCAGCCGTAGTTTGAGCCACAGAATTTCCACTGACAGTAATATCAAATTTGTAAATTAAACTTGTTGGAGTGGGCGAAAAATCAGTTGTTCTACTAAAAGAACCTGCATTAGTCGTTGCTCTAGCAAATCTTAATTTATTATTACTCCCACCTGTATTGATTGAAAGCACCATTCCACCACCAGATGTAGCTATTGCATCAAATTGTCCACTATTTGGTGTAGCGGATACATAACTAGATACAGTAGTAGAACTTGAAAAATCTTGTTGCAACAATTGTCCCCACCCCAAAACAGAAGTAAGGATCAACATAAATACGAAAAAACGAGAAAATAAATCTCGTAGAGTTTTCTTCATTTGTGTTAAGAGTATGTAAGTTATTTAATAAAACGGACGATAAAATTAGTCATTTTTCGTAAATCTTTATGAATTTTTTAACATAAAATAAAAAAAACGTTTACTGACAATCAATTACTTAATAATGAAGGGGTTTTCAGAAAATATTAAATTTTATTCACATAGAACATTGTGCTTTTTTATCACTCAAAATCTAAAATTCGGCTCCCATTTTTGGCACTTAGTAACGCTTTTTTGTGTTATGTCTAAGAATCGTTGATGCTTTTTTGACAATATCAACTAAAAAAAAGAGCCGAGAACGAATTCTCGGCTTGCTTTCATTTTCACTTCCACTTTGTAAAGGGATTATTTGATGATTTTTTCTTCAAACCATCTGGTTTCTGTTTTCCCTTTGATGAAATACACTCCCGGAAGTGGTAATTCTGATTTTGGAATTAATATAGATTTATTTTTTGGAGTATATTTTTTATTGAAATTGCCTAGAGCATTGCTCAAGTAGAGTTCTAGTATCTTCTCATTTTTAGAAATCACGAGGTAATGGTCTGCTTGGTCTATTACTCTAATCTCTTGTAACGCTGTAATGTTATTTCCTAAATTTTGCGCTTTATCCATAAACACCAATTCAAATCGGTCTTCAATTTCGCCCGCAGTTTGTACCGCAAAAGTGTAGTCTTCGGTTTGTAAATTCACGAGTGAATTGTTGGTTTTGTCCTTAATGAAAATGGCTTGACCATTGGCAAAAATTCCTTCTTTTTCGGCTAAAGAAATCGTGTAATTTCCCGGCGCATAAAAAGATGCTCCTAGCGGAATTACTTCATTCATGGTCAACGGATATTTTCTACCTTGAATGGCTAATTTATGTTCGCCTAAAATAGAATAGAATGAATCTGCTCCTATGATGAGATGTGGCGCATCATAATCTATTTCGAAATCATTGGTCGCTTCTTTTTTATACGCTATGAGGATTTTATTTGCCACTTGCAATGGTGTGGTTAACTGCAACCAAAATCTATCATTGGTTTCTTCTTTGGCATTTTTCGCCATTTTGTTGAAGAATTTAGCAGTGGTATTATTGGTTCTCATGCTGTTATTAAAAACCACTGTACCATTATTTTTGGCTTGGATGATGAAGCCTTGCCCTACTTTTATGTACTGATTGGGTGTTACAGAACCATTTTGTGCAGGACCTGTTGCAGGAACTCCTCCACTTCCGTTATAGATGGCGTAGTTATTAAGAAAACCACCACTAGGATAATTAGAACCTTGCATTTCAGGATTTGGGTTTACATTGGTCCAGAAATACGCAATATTATTGATGACACTGCTATTGGCAGAGAAGAAATTGGCAAAATTAATATTAGAGGCATAAGGATTTGCTACTAAATTATAGCCATTACTTGTTTTGGCAACATTTACAGAAATCACGCCATTGTTCGGCACTCCGAAAAATTCTCCATTGAAAACTGCATTGGTAATGGTATAATCATTTGGCGCTCTAATGGCGTATCCTTTTCCAGGAATAAAATCATTAGCAGTAGGTGAAATTACGTAGAAGAAATCATCTGCTTCGTTATAGGTATAAAATCTTGTAGACAAAGTCCCTGGAGAAAATGCTTTAAGATTTTGTCCCGCCACAGAACTTCCCCAATAGTTGTAGTCTAAACGTTTTAGATTAGCATTTCTTTTCACTTTTATATTTCCTACGTTTACAGAAGTATCATTTCTTTGAATCAAATTGCCATCATTTTCTACTGTTACCGTTCCGTAATTGATGAGCCTATTGTGAATTTCCACATAATGATTGGCGGTTACTATTAAAGATTTCCCAGAAGCAATCTCGCATTCGCAAGTGACAAAATTACCGTGAAGGTCTGTATTATAACTTTCTGCCAACAGTACTTTTTCATAAGCATCTGGTGCAGAAGTTCCCAAACCAGCCCATGCTGAGCCGTTCCAAACTTTAGCAGGAGCTGTTCCTTTTAGCATGACATTATCTACGCTCCAAATTCTAGATTCTGAGCCAGATTTTAATCTGAATTTTATTTTCAAATCATTTACGGCAGGCAATTGAGAAAGCACGATGGTTTTTAAAGCATTGGCAGTTTGGCTTCCAGTAGGTGTTTGGAAGGTTAAAGGCGCATTGGTTCCAGAATATATTTTGCTTACAGAACCTAAACCGTCTGCAAATGACCAGTTGCTGTTTACATTTCCTATGATGATGATTTCATCTGAATATGAACCTCCATTGGCAGACACCGAAACTGTAATTACATCAGCATTATTGGTTCCCATTCCAGAATTTCCTCCTAAAGAAGCGAGATTGAAACTTAACTCTACATTAGAATAGAAACTGGTGTTGATGGAATTAAAGTTTATTTCGGCGTCTGTATTAAATACCTGTAAAGATTCTTGACCTAAATACTTATTTTTAAGGGTACCATTGGCAAATGCATAGCCTCCTGAAACCACTACGGAACCCGTATAAACATTTGTGGTATAATCATAAAGCGGTTCATTTGGAATATCTTCAAAATCTTGCTGTACAATGATTACATCTGAACTGCAAGGAACAGAAGTACTTCCACCTCCTCGAATCGCAAAGGTGTAAGGACTCTCGTTGGTATCATTGTTCTGAATATTTACGGTAGCGTTTCTTAATCCATTGGCAGAAGGATTAAATCTAATAATTAAATTACTGGAGGTTTGCTCGAGGATGTTATTGGCAGGATTGGTTACGATGGTGAAATCACTTGCATTGGCTCCTGTAATGGTTACTCCATTGATAGAAAGTGGAAGATTTCCTACATTTTCGATAACGAAGGTTTTGTCTATGGTTCCGCCGTCTACTACTGTAGTACCGAAGAAAGTATTGTCGTAAGCATCAGGAGTAATATCTCCGCTAGAAATATTGAGACCGTTTCCTCTTACATTAATTTCTCTTCCTTTGAGTGGATTTCCTGCTGTAATTTCATTGATGAGTGGAAAATCTGTTAACCCTTCTAATTTCAGTATATTGCTGCTGATGTGAATGTGTTCCAACCATTGTACACCATTCCATTGACCCGCAACAGAGTTGGTTTCTGTACCATAAATGTCTGCATTGGTATAATAGGCATTTACGCTGTATCTTAGATTTACCGTATTTTGAGAATTAAGCACCCAATATCTCAAAAGATAATCTATAGGTGAATCATTGGTCGTGTGTTTTGCGTTTTCTGTGGCTACTTCTATAAAAGCTCCTGTATTAAGAATCCCAGAATGTAAGGTGATTTCTAATGGGGTGTATTCACTGCCCACATTCGAATTAGGATTGTCTCCAACAGGGAAAAAGTATGTTGTTTTTGCATTTACATATTTTCTTAATCTACCTCCCCCATTTGATTTTTCTGAAATCACAAAACTATTTGCACTTCCTCCTACGATTGTTGCAGCATTTGCAATGTTAATGTTATTGTGTTTCAGTTCTAGAGTGCCATTGGTTAGATTAAGAGTATTGTTTACAGTAACGGGAGTTCCTAATGTAGCTGCTATTTTACCTGCTTCTCTATTGATGGTAAAATTCCCTAAATGTTGGTAATTAATTTGAAAATATATAATTCCAATACTACCCTTTCCTAACAATGTTAAGTTAGAGGCTGTACTTCCTTTAATTTTCCCCACTCCCATCAGCGTATTTTCTATACCAGAAGTTCCTATCGTTAAAGTTCTTCCGTTGATCTCTATAACATCCGAAGCATTTTGAAAAACTATAGCATTTCCTGCATTTGGTGCAGAAATATGTAAATCGCAGAGCATTTGTAGAGTGGTACTTCCAGAAAGGCTTGCCAAACGAATATACGGAAGCACCAATGGTTTCTGACTGGACTGAATGGATTGTAACCCATTGTTGACAAAAACTACTGCTCTATTATTAGCATTTAATCCATTAGAAATTTGAATATTTAAGTTGCCTTTTAAGAATAAATCATCTCCAATATTGTTTCCTAGGTTGAGTTTAGAATTTGCATCTTTGATTAAAAGATTTCCTGCTAAACCTCTCGCTGCAAAAATATTGAGCTGGGTTCCGTTTTGGATGGTGACATTTTGAGGAATTCCTAAACCTGCAGTTGCTGTATTGTTTCCTCCTGCATTCCATTCATTGCCATTGTTATAAGAAAGTCCGGTGTTGTAAATTAAAGTAGAGTTATTTCCATAAATTGGTGCATCGTTAAAATATCCATTGGTATTGATTTGAACCGTTCCATTAAGAATAAGGGAAGCATTTGATAAATGTATTCCTGCATCTACCGACATAAGACCTTCTACGGTTCTGTTCATATTGTTTAGTCTGAGTCCTGCAGGTAAAGCAGTAGGTGGAATGGTTGCCTGATATACATTTCTAGGTCCATTGGTTACTGGCCAAAATACATCTGTATTGTTTACTTCATAAAATCCAGAACCTAGGTCGAAAATTAAATTAGAACTCATTCCATAGACAAAATTATTGCCTGTAGCCCAACCTCCAGAAATAAGTTTAAAACTGCCATTTACTAGCATAGATGCATTATTCACACACGTAACACTTGCTGCTAATGTTCCATTTAGATTTATGGTAGTATTGGCGTTTCTGGTTGCAAAAGCGGTATTATCTAAGGTTACCTGATGATTGGTATTGATGATAACTGCATCATTTCCATTGGGAATTACTCCTCCTATCCAAGTGGATGAAGAAGACCAATTTCCTGATTGTGCAGATTGTATCTGTGCATTCAATACTGCATCAAGTAACAAATACACTAATATAACAGAGATATAAATACCTCTCGAGAATAAATTTTTTTTCATTGTTTGTGTTTTTGTTTTTCATCAGTCTTTTTTTTCTAAGTCATTATCAAAATTACAAGTATTCAAGAAGAAATGTTCTAATGCATTTTACGTATTTTGAGGGATGAGAGACAAGGGATTAGGAATTATGGATGTTGGGATTATATAAAAAAGCGCCGAGATTAATCTCGGCGCTTTTTGTTTAACATTTATTTTAATGCTTTTTTGGTGTATCTATTTGTTGGTGTAATAACTTCGAAGACGAGCACTCCTTTTTGATTTTCAGGAATCAGTACCTGAGTAGATTTGGCATTTACTTTTTGCTGTTTGATGTATCTTCCAGAAGCATCGAAGACTTTTACTTCTGTGATTGCTTCTGATGCTTTGATTACAAAACCATTATCTTCTTTATAAATCACAAATGGTTCTTTTTGATTAACCTGGCTGCTTCCGAGTGTTCTATTGGTATAGAGAATCTCAAACCTATTTTTTACTTCTCCTGCATCTGCAGTAAAAGTATAAGGTGATTGAGAAAGATTAGTCACAACTCCTGTATAATTATCCTTAAGGTAAATATTTTGTCCATTTGCAAATACTCCTTCAGCTCTATCTAAACTGATTGTATGAATGCCCGACTCATAATAATTTGTTCCCAAAGGTATTGAGTCTTCAATCTGGAAAGGATATCTTCCTTGTATGGCTAATTTTTTATCGTCAAGCAATGAATAAAATGAATCTGAACCTATTACTACGTGTTCTGCATCATAATCCATTTCATAACGATTTGAAGCTCCCTTTTTATATCCTATTAAAATAGGTGAAACAAAATCAAGAGGTGTTTTAAGAGAAAGCCAAAAACGATCTATTGATGCTTCATTTGAACTCATTCTATTGAAAAAAATTGCCGTGTTATCAGTAGAACGCATGCTGTTATTAAGGGTAAGCGTACCATTCCCTTTAGCTTTTACAATAAATCCTTGTCCTACTTTTATATATCTATTTGGCGGAGATACTGGTGTAACTGGGGTGTTGGTTCCTAATCCCGTAAAACCATAAGGAGCAGTAAGTCCACCAATAGCATTGTACAATGCATAATTGTTAATAATTCCTGTACCAGGATAGTTTTCTCCTTGCATTTTGGGATTATAATTGGTATTGGTCCAAACGAAATACGTATTGTAGATCAATCCTGAATTTAAAGTATACACCTGTTCAAAATCTATATTGGAAGGGTATGGATTAGAGATTAGATTATTCCCTTTGGCAGGAGGTAATACACTGCAATTGCTACAAACAATAGGTATATTAACAACTCCATTGTTAGGAATCCCTAAGAAAGCACCACTGAAATTTGTTACTGTATTCGTGAAGTCATTAGGTGCTCTAATAGCATATCCTTTTCCGAGTTCAAAGGTATAAGTTGCTGCAGATTGTAGAGGAAATGCATCCGCGATGGTGAATCCAGAATAAGATGAATAGGAAAATACTCCATCAAAAAAATCATCTTTTTCTCGGTATACATAGAATCTATTCGTCAAAGTATTGGCTGAAAAATCCCTTACATTTTGTCCTGTTACAGGAGTCCCCCAATAATTATAATCCAACCTTTTCAACTGAGCATTTCTGTATACTGTTATGTTCCCAGAATTTATTGCTGCATCGCTGTTTTGCTTCAAGTTAGCATCAGACTCTACTATCACATCACTTGCTGCAGTCTCATTTTTAATATAATTTTGGATGATTAAGCTAGATTTTGGTTTAATGATAAGTGAACCCCCAGGTTTTACAATCACACTTCTGGCTAAACCATGAGAACCGTTGGTATTGGTAGGTAATTCTACTGGCGTCCTTACAATTACACACTTAGATATAGTAGGAACTGATGTAGGTCTCCATTGTGCCCCTTGGTTCCAATCTATTATTCCTGGTTGTCTCCAGGTTTTGGTATCATTGTTTACATCATAATATCCATCTGCTGGACATCCATTGCTAAAAGTAGCATTGGCGTTAAGATTCCAATTTAAATCTTCTAATTCTGTAGGACTAGGTTTTACACAAACTGTAGACCTCAAATCATTAATAGGAAGTGGTGTCACACAATCTGTATCATAAATTGTAGTCACTCCGCTATTCCACTTAAATGGGGTGCTGATGGATTTGAAGCCATAGAGCCTCACATTATCAACAGTAGAAATAGCCTCATAAAACACTCCAGAAGCTGCAGCTGAAAAATGAGTAAATCTAATTTTAAATTGAGTAGAAGTAAAATTACTTCCTGGTATATCAAAAGAAAATTTTCGCCAGTTAAAAGGATTACCTTCATCATTAAAAAAAGTAGTGAGGTTATTCCATGTAGCTCCGCTGTCTAATGAATAATCAACCGCAACATAACCCTGAGCAGTGCTTGTAGCAATTGAGAAGTGATACATATCAAAATCTAACTTTAGATTGATATAACCACTTATATCAAGATTATTAGATTCCATATAATTCAAAACATTGGTCGTTCTAGAAATATCTGAATTGATGATGGCGTAATTCCCTCCAAAATAACCTGATGAAAAAGCGGGTGAAGTCCCTGCATAGCCTTCAGCAACTGTAGGAATATAAGGACTAGGCTTATTCATCCAAAAACCTAAAGAATTTGTGTAAGCTCCATCAACTATATTGTTAAAAACCCCGAGTCCTGAATCAAATTTTTCAAAAATAACATCTTGATATTTATCGCCTGCTGCTGTAACAAGCAAAGTAGGCTCGTCTTCTCCACAAATAGCTGGCTTATCGGTACTAAAAGTAACTGTAGGTTGTGGGTCTATCCTTGCTACAACAGGATAACGATATGCTGTTTCACAACCCGTAGAGCTCACAGCTGTAACATAATAAATCGTTGCAGTAGAAATTATAGGTGTATTGTAAGTATTTCCTGTTCCTAGTAAATTTCCTCCATAAATACTATCATACCACTTATAATCCACTGCACTCGCGTTACCAGTAGCCGATATCCTTACAGAACCGGGACCACACCTTTCTCCATCAAAAGGATTTACATCATTAATCGTAAGAACTTTGGCAGAACAATCAACTACCGCTTCAAACAGATAATCCTCATATTCTCCAGTTAAATTATCACAATTCCCAAAATCTGAAGCTGAAGATTTAGTCCCAATCCTTAGCCTGTAAACTCCTAAAGCCGTAGGAGGTATGATGAACCCAAAAGTAATAGAAGGAGTAGTCCATCCTATCATTTTATATATTTCTTCCCCAGCATCACTAAAATCTCCATCTCTATTCCAATCCACCCAAGCCTTCCAAGCCCCTCCAGTTGTACCATTTGTTTTTGCTGTTATGTTCATAGCAGCGTTCTGTGGTTGTTGTGCAGGCGTTAATGAGGTATAATCCTGATACCCGTTACTATAGGCAGCCGTACCAGTCTGTACGTTAGCAGAAACATTATTTAAAGTTCCTACAAACTGAAATTCTCGAATATATAATGAGCTTGGATTAGATGATGTAGGTATACAATAAGTATTAAATGAAATGAGCACCCATTTGCTTTGTTGGGTTCCTGCACCACATCTGGACCTTACCCAAAAATAATAAGCAGTATTGGCTGCTAAACCTGTTACATTAACAGATGTAGCGCTCGTATTTCCTGAAGGTGGGGTAACTTCAGTAGGAGGTGTTGCACTTGTAGAGTAATAATAATCATATCCAGAAGAAGGCACTGGTGATGGGGGCGTCCAAGAAATTTGTGCCGTGGTATTGGTTATATTATTGACTACTAAATTAGATGGTCTTTGTGTACAAGTCATAGAAGAAGAAGTTACCGAAATATCATCTAATCTAATAGGGTCTCTTGTAGTCGTCATTGAAATTGCTTCGTAATAAATCCATCTTATTTGAACCAAAGGTTCATCTATACAAGCATTAGGAAGCGTAATCGAAAAGTTTTGCGCAGCCTTTTGACTATTAGTATTTGTAGAATAAGTAGAACCAGCGATAGTAGTAAAATTACCCGTATCCCCTACTCTATATTGTAATGCTAAAAATGTTTGTCTTCTAGTTAGTGCACCTAAATCTTGTGCAGTCCAACTTACAATAATATTATTTCTTGCAGTAGTATTGAGTGCTAATGCTATAGAACCCACCCGCATTGAAGCGCCCGAACTTGAGGATTGAAGAGAATAACCATTGGTAGTATTATTAGCTATACCTGATAAGGTCAATGAAAGAGCGTAATCCGCTGCAGATGGTGTTGTTTCTGCTGTAGTAATATTAGTAGCTGATGTTTGCCAACCTTGCATAGAAGCAGGATATGTAGTAGTTCCACTCGCTAAATCTGTAAAACTATAATTAGAAGTAGAGAGATTGTGTGGAGAAGGATTGGTTTGAGCATTAATTCTTAATACTTGTATTAATAGTATTAAAGAAAAAACTCTATATAAGAATAAGAGTGATTTTTCTTTCATATTTACGATTTAGAATAATTTAGATTTATTTATCCAAATCTATAAATATTTTTTTAAATATGTTACGTTTTGCTTAATAAAAGTGATAAATATTTCTTAAAAAGGTGCAAGAATTTATACTATTTTTTGTTAAGTTTGTACTCATTAAATAAGTCTAATATATGAAGAAAATACAACTCCTTGCTGCTCTAGCAATTAGTGGATTATGCTCTGCACAAGCCAATGCTACCTACCAAACTAGAGCAAATCTGGTAACAGAAGCCAACATTACCCAGTATCTTACCGACTTAGTTGCTATTGGTATCAGGCATTCTGGCGCTACCAATATCACCAGAAATAGACAAGCTAGAGATTTTATCATCCAAAAATATAAGGATTTCGGGTACATAGATAATGATGCGCAACCTGCAATAGATGAGATCTCTACTCAAACATTTACGGGAAATTCTCAAAGTTTACAGAATATTATCGTTACCAAAAAAGGCACTACTTATCCTAATGAATATGTAATTGTATGTGGGCATTTTGATAGTGTTTCTGCTGGTAGAGGCGCTAATGATAATGGTTCTGGTGTGGCTACCATTTTAGAATTGGCAAGAATTTTAAAAAATGTTCCTACACAATACTCCATTAAATTTATCAATTTTAATGCAGAAGAAGACGGATTATTAGGGAGTAAAGCTTATGTAAACAATGTAGTAAACGCTACCAACCCTAAAATGAATATAAGATTGGTTCTGAATATTGACATGATTGGCGGTATAAGCTCTAGAACCAATAATACCGTTTCTTGTGAGGCAGATAATTATAACGGAACCACTTCTGGAACCAAAACTACCAATGATGCGGCAAGTCTTACTTATACCAATTTTCTCAAAACGTATATAGATAACTATTCAGGAGGAGTTACTGGAGTTTTAGGCTATGCCTATTCTTCGGATTATATGCCTTTTGAAAACAATAGCGAAATCATCACAGGTTTATACGAAAGACCTACTGATGCTAATGGCGTAGAGGTTACAAACCCTTATTATCATAAAAGTACAGATATTATAGCCAACATGTCTGTTCCTTATGTGACTAAAATTGCGAAGGGTGTAGTAGGCGCTGTACAGCATTTTGCCATAGCCGACACAGGAGGAACGCTCGATGTAAAAGATGTCAATAAGACCAAAGATCTTGCAGTGTATCCAAATCCTGTAAAAGATGTTCTGCATCTAGGCATTGATGAAAAAGAATTTGAAATTTCTATTTTAGACAGCAGTGGAAAATTGGTTCATCATTCTAAAAATAATAATACAATAAATGTTTCTTCTTTAGCTGATGGATTATACATTATTCACGCTCAAATTAAAGGTGAAAAAGTGAGTGAGAAATTTATCGTTAAAAAATAGATTTTTTACTAAAATATATAATAGGCTGTTTCAGTAGATTGAAACAGCCTATTTCTTTTGTAGTTTTAATTTGTCTAAAGCGTTTTCGTATTCTTTTTTAAGTTCTTGCCATACGAAATCTTTATCAAAAGACTCTACTACTTTATTTATGGCATTTTGATGAAATTCTTTTAAAAGCGAAGGATTATAAAGCATTTTTCCCATTGCTTTTTGAAGTTCTCTATGATTTTTTTTCGGAACCAAAAGCCCATTAACTTCATGCTCAATGATTTCATTACACCCCGAAATATCAGAAACGATACTCGGCAAACCCATCGCTCCTGCTTGTAAAACAGCATTGGGAAATCCTTCACGATAACTTGGTAAGATGAGCACATTACTAATAGCATAATAAGGTCTTACTTCTTCTTGAAAACCTACGGTAATAATATTTTCATTCTGCTGTATGGAGTGAAACATCCTTCTCTTTTTGGGATTATGTGCATTTTCTTTAGGACCCACTAAAATAAGTTTCACCTTTTTGTGATTTTTAGAAATGGCATCAAATGCTTTAACCAATTCCCTTAAACCTTTATCGATGACCAATCTCCCCACAAATACGAACACAAAATCGTCTTCTTTTATTTGAAGGGACGCTCTTAATTGATTTTTTGCTTCCTCAGAAATGGCTTCGGGATGATAATAGTCTATATCTACCCCGTTTACATTGCCATTGGCAATTATTTTCAGAGGCTTATTGGTGATATTATGCTTTTGTAAATCTTCTTTTACGCCTCTTCCTTCTGGATAAACATGCGTAGCACATCTGCACAAGATTTTATCCATGATAATGAGCGTACGTTTCATGTAGCCATACTTATGCGGAAAAATTAATCCTGTAAAGGTGTGCATTCTTACGGGAACTCCTGCTAATTTACCTGCCATCATGGAGAGCAGGCCTGCTTTTGGGGTAATAGAATGAATGATTGTGGGCTTTTCTTTTTTAAAATACCAATACAGATTCCAAAGGGATTTAAGGTCTTGTCTTAAAGAGATGGGACGATGCATCTCTATTTCGTGGATGTTTACGCCTTCCCTTTTGGCTACGGTTTGCAAATCTTCTCCTTCCCCAGAAATAGCGGTGACCTGGAAATGTTTATTCAGAAACTCTAGCTGTCCCTTTAACAAGAGATTCAGTGACATGGGAACGGTAGCGATTCTGAAAAGCTTTGGTTTATCTTGCATGGTAAAATTTCGTCATTCTAAATATCAATATTCAATGCCTTTTTCATACACTATCTATGCTTTATCTATGCTTCATCTATACTACAACTATACTTCAAAGGTGATGAAGTTATATAGTTATATGTGAATGGTGAATGGTGAATGGTGAATTGTCAATGTTTAATATTCAATTATCAATGGTGGATGGCTTATTTTGTTATTTAATTTTTATTATTTAAACTTTTCTTGATTATTTCAATTTAGACTTATTTTTACTTTTTTAAAATTTATTTCTGGAGATTTTACACTTCCAATCTTAAAGAATATAAACCTCTTCGAAAATTTGCGTTGGTGGTCATTTTCTTTTTACCTGTGGTATAATCCTCCCTGTTTTTTGTTTTGATAGATGGTGTAAAGGTATAAAACAAAACCCAATGGAATCATGGCGATCGTCAGAAATTTTCTTGGAGATTCTGCAATAAAGCGCCCATTTCTGGATTTAAAACTATGAGAAACATAGTGTATTGCGTCTAACAGTCTTTTTTTTCTAGACTTAGAAAGCAGCATTCCTTGTTTTCGGATGAAGGCAAACCCTTTTGGATTTTTATAATACTGCCTCCACATGTTGTTCGAAGAACCTTCTGGTTGGTAATCTACCCAACATACGATTTCATTGAGGGTTGCCAATTCGTAATCTTGGTCTGCCAACAAATATTTATACCCTAAACCTACGTATTTTTCTCCTTCAAAAATGGGATATTTAGGATATTTATTCATGATTTCTGTACGGTAAATCAGTTTTTTGTCGCCACTCCCGCCGTTCAAATAAAAATCTTCCAGCGTGGTAGATTCCGTAGAAAACGCAGTTCCGATGAGTTGGCCATCAAAATGAGCATCCAATGCGATGATGCCGCTGTATTTCTTTTGTTTTTCACCAAGGGAATTCCATTTTTCTAGAATCACTTCTACTGCATTTTCGGGCATTTTATCATCATCATCCACACAGGTATTCAAGACGGTTTTGCAATTTTCATATGCCGTATTGTGCGCGCCATGCATTCCTTGATTATTCTGCTTGATGTACTGAATTTCCAATACCTTCTCGTCTATAAAACCTTGAACCACCTCATCTGTATGATCTGAAGAACCATCGTTGATAATCATCCACACAAAATCTTGGTTGGTCTGCGCTTTCAAAGATTCATACAATCTCGGAAGCAAAGATGCTCGGTTAAAGGTGGGGGTGAAAATGGTGAGGGGTTTCATGGGGAAGGTGATGGAGTTATGAGTTATGGGTTATGAGGTATGAGTTATGAGTTATGAGGTTATTGGTGAATGGTGAATAGTGAATTATTAATGGTGAATAGGCTCATTGATTTTGGTTAGGATGATATAACGTTGAATTTTTTTTATATTGTTTGACTAATTCTTTGTATTTTTTTTCAAGTTTTTGGGCGTTTTCTTTAATATCGTAGCCTTTTTCTTTTATAAGGTCTGCAACATTTTTTCTTTCAAAATTATTGATTTCCGAAATTTTTTCAGCCCATTGTTGAGCAGAATTTTTCAAAGGAATGACGGTTACATTTTCAGGAATCAGAATAGACTCTGTTGGTACGCCATCAGAAATTACCGCTTTAACATCTGTCGTTTGCGCTTCTACAAATGCTACCGAAAATCCTTCATGCAAACTCGGGAATAAGAAAATATCCATCGCTTGTAAGAGTTCGGGAACATCATTTCTTAGTCCTAAAAACTCTACATCCTGCTCTATTTGTAACTGTTTGGCTTTTTCTCTGAGTTGAGACTCTAATTCACCTTGCCCGACTAAAAATAATTTATACTTTTTGTTCCGTTTTATGAGTTCGGCAAAAACTTCCAACAGAAAAGATTGGTTTTTTTGGGTATTGAACCTGCCAATATTCACCAAATTAATGGTTTCTTCTGCTTGAAGTTCTTTTCGTTTTTTCTCTCTAACCTCTTGATTGAACTGAAAATTTTCTACTTCTACCGCATTGTTCATTTGGTAAGAATGACGTGCTAGATTTCTTCCGAAAAGATTTTCTGCTGCTTCTTTGCCACAGGTAAAATAAGCATTGATGGATTTTCTCATTCTTCTCTTCCACATCAAACGGAAGAGCAGTTTTTTGTCTTTGTCCATTTTCGCATTATGGGCATGAGCAATGATTACGGGAATACCTCTTCTCTTTGCTTCTTCATAAATGAACACTCCTAATTCTGAACATTGTCCGTGAACGATGTCAAAATCATTATGTTCATCAAAGAAATTTTTTACCGCTTTTTTGTACTCCTTTAATTTCCAAGGAAGAATCGCAGGTAATCTGAAAATCTTACTCCCCGACTTTATCAATTCATCTTCAAAAAAACCCGTCTCTCTGTGTACCAAAAAATCTATCTGAAACTGACCTCTATCCATATTTCTATAGTAATTCATCAGGTTGGTTTCGGCACCTCCTTTGTTGAGTACGGTAAAAATTTGTAGGATTTTGATGGGAGACATTTTTTTAGAGTGATGAGTGATGAGTGATGAGTGATGGGTTATGAGGTGATGAAGTGATGAGGTTATGAGGTTATATAGTTATATGTGAATGGTGAATTATTAATGTGAATGGTCAATGGTCATGTTTATGAAGTTATGAGGTTATGAGGTTATGAAATTTATTTATTGTTTGCAAAATTACGCATCTTGGTTTTTTGATGGGGAATTATTTCTATTGATTATAAAATTCATTACAGATGCTAAAAATAAAACCCAAGTGGCATATTTGTATTTCGCGGCATAGAAAAACATTTTCCAATGGAGTGGAAAATATTTCATTTCTAGATTTTGATAGGCTTTTTGGTAGATATCATCGTGTAATATTTCTGAAATCTTCTGTCTTTTTGAGGAAAAAGGCTTTTCTGAAAAGGTTTCGTTCAATGCTAACCCGATGATGCTTAGTGCGATTCTATTGTTCAAAGCTTTTCTAAATTCTGCATCTTTAGCATGGATGATTTCTGAAATTTTTGTGTAGAGATTTTTCCATTGTCCAAAGAGGTTGGGTTTGTGTAATTTGGTCAATGAATCGGCATTGATTTTTACATAATTGTACAAAGGCATATCCAAGACTTGAGCGGTTTGTGCGTGTTCTAAATACTGAATATTGAACAAAGCATCTTCGGTTCCTATTTCTTTGGTATCTGTAAATTGGATTTGGTTTTTTCTGATGATCTCTGTTTTGTAGATTTTTCCCCAAGCAGTCACTAAAGCGTCGGTTTGAGAAGGGTCTGACAATTCTGCGTCTATTAATCCTACGATTCTTCTTTGGATAAAACGTGCAGGAAATTTCCCTTGAAGATTGAATTTTCTTGGAAGTTTTTTGGTTCCAAACACTCTGTTGTAAGAAAAGCAAAAAAGGTCTTCTTCTTGAAAAAAATCTGCAATGGTTTTTAAGGCCTCTGGCTCTAATGTATCATCTGCATCTACAAACATGATGTACTCTCCTGTTGCATTTTCTATTCCTGTATTTCTTGCTCCCGAAAGTCCTTGGTTTTGTTGATTGATTACCTTAATTCTAAAATCTTTTTCTGCTAAATTTTCTAAAACTTGCTGCGTATTGTCTTTAGAACCATCATTTATCATTATGAGTTCAAAGTCCAAACCTTGCTGCATCACAATGCTTTCTGTACAGTTTTGCACAAAATTTTCTACGTTGTAGCATGGAATGATGACACTAAGAAGCATTTCTTTTTGATTCTATTTCCTTAAATAAACGCATCCATTGATGGGATATTATTTCAGGAGTATATTTAAAACTTTTTTCTATTGAAGCCTTTGCAAATGATTTCAGTAGAATCTCATCTTTCATTAATAAGGTTAATTTCTTTGCAAAATCTTCCTCATTTCCATTTTCTACTAAAAACCCATTTTCATGATCGTCTATTATAAATGAAGGACCGAAATCACAATCATAAGATACGACAGCATTTCCATGTGACATTGCTTCAAACATCACTAGCGGAAAACCTTCCATAATAGAAGTGAGCGCCAAAATAGAAGAATTATTTAAAATACCCTCCACATCATTGGTAAATCCTTTTAAAAAAACTTGGTTTTTCAATTTTTTTTCTTCTATTAAATTCAGCAGCATTTGTTGATCTTCTCCATCTCCATAAATTTCTAAACACCAATCTGGAAATTCTTTGGCAATTCTTGAAAAGGCGTTAATTAAGCTTTTAAAGTTTTTAATAAAAGTAAGCCTTCCTATCCCAACAATCTTTTTTTCTTTATTATTTATTTGGGCTTTTCTCTCTTCTTCACTTACGTGTAAATTGGTAGTTATAGGATTGGGAACAAACCAGACATTCTGAAAATTCTTCCAATTCGTTTCTAAATCTTTTGTCGTAAGAGGAATAACTGCATCATAAAAGTATTTACAAAAAAGTCCGAAATCTATTTCGTTCTGAATTTTCGCTTTTATCTTTTCTGTAAATGTTTTCGCCAAAATATTTCTATAATGCGTCACAAAATGTAGTTCTCTAATATAAATAGGTTTAGACGTGGTTACAAAACCTTTTCTACATATAAATTTTTCTGATTGGCCAACAGAGATGACAACATCTGGCTGAATACTATTGAGTACTTTCTTTAATTCCTTTTTATGCTTTCTCTTTTTTCTGAATTGTGAAAATTTTGTTTTTATGCCAGGAATCCAATCATCTTCGTAGTAATTTACTTCTAAATGTATAAAGTTTACTTTTTCTGAAAGCTTTTCACATTGTACATTTTGCTGATTATCCGTTACTACTACAAATACTTCATTCCCCTCTATTTCAGCTAAAGCATTTGCTTTAACCACCGTTACCCTTTGGATTCCCCCTATTCCTTTGATACTATTTAAACAATAAACAATCTTCATCATTAACCTCTTAAAAACATGATATAGGTGAATAAATAATAGGCGAAGAAAATTCTTCCTACCATTTTATAATGTTCGTCCCAAAATTTCACTTTAAATAGAGGATATGCAATGACGATTGCCATGAGAAACCATGACAAATAGGCAAATCTATTTGAGAAATTGGCTCTAATCACTAAAATCCAAAAGGCATTGGCAATCATGTAGGTTCCCCAAAGATGCGTGTAAAATTTATCTTGAAAACCTCTCTTGATGATGTAATAATATCCCGCAAAAACTGCAAAACCAGAGTACACCACAAAATCCCAGCGAAACCCTGTGGAAGAGAATGATGTATCTGAATCTACTGAACCCGTCATGTAATTATTTACTCTTTCATCTCCAATTCCCAATGAACCAAAGAAATTTTCCCAAGCACTTCCCCCTACTATAGATAGTGGAATTGCCGCAAGCCAAATATATAGGTAAACTTTCGGGTTTTTATATAACCCTGAGACTATAAAAGCCCCAATCGGAATCATTAAAGAATTGTGAATTCCATAAGATAACGCCATCAATCCATACATCATCCATTTATTCCTGTCATACAAACATAGTGCCCCTATGAATACTGAAGTTGCCATACCATTTCTTAATCCATTGGTTCCATAGGTCCAAAAAGAGAAGGAACCAAAAATCATGAGCAGGGGAATGTACCAATATTCCTTAAAATATTTTTTCACAAAAAAATAATTGGGTATAATATAGATTACTGCAATAAGGAAGAAATAATCCCTTGCGTCTATCATCTGAGCACAAAGCTTTGTAAAATACCAAAAAATATAATCTTTCCCAATCTCTACATTGGGGTTTAATTGTAGTTTTTGAAAACCATCTGCATAATTAATCATATCTCCAAAAACAAATGCAATAGGGCGAGTTCCCATGTATAAAAGCACCGTCACCAGCAAAAAATAACCTAAGAAGGTCATCATTTTTACGGTATCTATATCGTCTATTTTTTTTACATTGGATTGTAGAAAAGAATAACTCGTAATAATCATTATAAAATGAAAATACAAGGGATTATAATCTGATATGAATATAAAATCAAACATTACACAATTCTAGGAATAAATCATTCCATTTTTTCATTACCTGTTCATTACTAAACTTCAAAATATTTTTTTTTGCCTGATTTCCTATTTTTATTCTTAGATCTTCTTTAGTCATCAATTCTTTCAAGTAATAAAGATATTCTTTTTGATCTTTGTTTCTTATCAAAAATCCATCTTCTTCATTTGTAATAATGTTTCTAGGACCAGTAGGACAATCATAGCTAATAACAGGCAATCCCACAGAAAATGCTTCTAGCAAAACCATAGGAAAACACTCTGAAATAGAAGTCATTGCATAAATACTATAATTTAGCATTGTTTTTTGCAAATCTTCTACTGGTGGTAATATTTTAATTTGATGGGCTAAGTTAAGTTTATTTATTTTATATTGAAGTTCTTCTTTCGTGTTAGAATAATTTTCACCATAAAAATGCAATTCCCATTCAGGGAAATCTTTAGATAGTAAAGAAAAAATATCTATTAATTCACCAAAGTTTTTAACTGGAGAAATTCTGCCTGCTGCCAAAATCGTTTTACTATTAAGTTGTGATTGAAAATGAGGAATATGAATGGGATTAGGAATTACAACTACTTTTTCTGAATGATAAAATTTCTTTTCATCATCATTAAGAACCACTAATTTACTAAACTTTTTCTCAGCAATTCGTGAAAAGAAACTTAGTATTGAATCTTTTAATCCTGATTTTGGTGACTGAAATTCAGCATATTTCGAAGAATGAAATTCTTTTATTTTGGGAATTTTAGCATTTATAAAGTTTAAAAAATAAAAATCATAGCTATAGTTACAACTTATAACAATATCTGGTTTTAATTCTTTAAGTTTATTTTTAAGTTTAAAGAAATGCGTGGGAACTTTTACTAAATTTTTAATGTTAAAAAAACTAATCGTTCTATTGTAATCAATTCCTAAATCTACAAACTTTATTTTTTCACTAAAACTATAACATTTTTCTTTATTTTTATTTTCCGTAGTAAGTATTATTACATCATGCAAAAGAACATCAGCCCAATAGTTAGCTTTTAGAGAAAGAACTTTCTCAATTCCTCCATGCATATAAATCTGATCTGTAATCAACACTATTTTCATTCGAAATCATCTATTTTTTGGAAACAAATATTTTAACTTATAATCTTATTTTCTCCTTTGCATCATTCCAGCTTCTTAGTATGCTTCCTCTATAAGAAGGAAACCTTTTTAAAAAGTTCGTCCCATTGTTTTACTACGTTTTGTGACAAAAATCGTTTTACATTTTCTCTGGCTTTTTCGCCCATTTGCAGACGAAGGGTTTCATTTTTCATCAGCAATTGTAGTTTTTCGGCGAACTCTTTTTCATTTCCGTTGGTTACTAAAAAACCATCTTCGTTATCTCTAACGATGTCCGAAGGTCCATAGTTGCAATCGAAACTCACACAAGGAATCCCAAAGCTCATGGCTTCTATGAGTACCATGCCGAAACCTTCGTATCTGGAACTCAGCACAAAAATACTGGATTCCGCATATTTTTCTTCAATCTTTTTTTCTGGAAGATGAAAGAAAACCTGATACTCTATTTTTAAGTTTTGCGCTTGTTTTTCTAAGCCTAAATTCTCATCTAACTTTCCATAGATGTGAAGTTGCCAATCTTTAAATTCTTCGCCTAATAGCGCCCAAGCATTCAATAATCTATCAAAACCTTTCTGATAAGATTGTTTGCCTACTGCAATTACTTTTTTGTTTTGAAGAGCAGATTTTTCAGAAGGAAAAAATGGCAATGGATTGGGAATGACTTTTACATTTTTGGATTTCCATTCGTTTTTATTGCCCTCAGTCAACACAATAAATTGGGTAAAGTCTTTGGCCAAAACATCCATCAAAAAGAATTTCGCTTTTGTGAAAACCCCTTTTATAAAAGATTGATTTTCTGAAATTTCTATGAGTTTAGAAACGTGTCTCTCATAAATTACAGGGATTTTGGCACCTAGGATTTTAGGTAAGAAAAAACCCTTAAATCCATCATCACAGACTAAAATGATCTGTGGATGTACTTTTGCTATCACCTTTTTTATCCCCGAAATGTATTTGAAAAGGTACTGAACAGGATTTCCCGAAACGTCTATATTGTGTTGCGCTATTTTTTCTGAAAAAGGAAAAAACGAATCCTTTTTTGAAGGTTGGTATTCAATAGGCTCAGACTTCGAGAGCGTGATGATGTGAATTTCGTACCCGAAATCTTCTGTCAAAACTTTTGTTTTCACAGAAAGCACGCGTTCCAGACCTCCTGAACCGTCAATTGCATTGGTGATGTAGAGTAGTTTTTTCAATTTTAATTTTCTACAATATTTTCTATTTTTTCTAATTCTAAACGTCTCATTCTTCTGTCCTTCCTTCAACACTGAATTTCGCTCGTTTTTTGAAACGCAAAGATTTTATCTCTTTTTTATCCTATATTAAGTGAGCAAAGAAAGCGAATAAATTCACTTCTAAGCGTGTGTTTATTTTTTTAATTTCTCGCTGTTTTTTTTACACCCCGTCATTCCGATTTCTCGGAATGCCACCCCTCTGAAAGAGGGGAACCGTTTTAAATTAATCTTTTTCCACTTAAAAAATAGAGTTTAGTTTTCTATGATGTTTTCTATTTTTTTCAAAATCTTATGGGCAAAATCCTTATCGAAACTTATGTTTTGTTCGTATTTTTTTCTCAGTTTTTCATCTAACATCAGTTTTTCTATTTCTGCTGCAATTTCGTTAGGATTTAAAGATGTTATCACCCCATCAAAGCCATTTTTAATATGACTGGAAGCGGTATTGAAATCATTCAGCACGATGCATTTTTTTAAAATTCTCGCTTCTGCAATCGCAATTCCATAACCTTCAAATTTAGACAAATGTAAAAAAACATCTGCTTTCTTGATATATGGATAGGGATTCTCTCTTGCGCCTAACAGTAAAATTTCGTTTTGCAACTGGTATTCGGATATTTTTTGTTCTACTTTATTTTTCAGTGGACCTTCACCAATGACTAGCCATTTGAATTTCAAATTTCTGTATTTAAGTTCTTTCATCACTTCCACTCCTTGCTCATGAAGTTTTACAGGGTCTAACCTACCTACTGAAACGATGGTGAATTCATTTTGAGGGAAATCATTAATCTCTTCTTGAGCAGCGGAAAGAATTTCCTTTTCAGAAATCATATTTTCTAACAATAGGATTTTGTTTGAAAATTCTGAAAAAACTTCTTCCAAAGTGGTTTTACTCTCCTCTGATAAAACCGTAATTGCATCAGCTTTTTGAAAATATGGAGCATCAATATTTCTATCCATTTCCAGTGCTCTGTAATCCGTCATTACCGCCAGTATTTTTTTCTTTGCCAATACTTTATCTATTACAAAATAATTGGGTGTTTTTTCTAAAAAGCCAAATGCGGCATCATATTTTTGTTGAAGTGGTTCTATATGATTTTTTATGAATTTCCAATTGATTTGTTCTTTTACCGCTGGTGGCTTTTGAGAAGTATTATTTATTGTAAATCTGATGCGATCCAACATTAACCGCAAATTTCCTTTTTTAAAATTCTCCACCATTGTTTCTAAAAAAGAAGAATCGAAATATTTATATTTTTGGGGTATTGGCAACAAATTAACGTAAGCAGGTAACTTAGATAACCATTTTCCCTGATGCTGAAAGAGAAATAAGTCGATGTCATACTTCTCAGGATTTAATTCATATAACAGGGAAATGAGGCTTTTTTCTGCCCCACCCATATTAAGATTATTGATAACGAATAGTAATTTTTTTTTCATCTTATTGCATTGCTCTTAACAAAAAACCTTGTGTAAAAGGCAAAATATTAAACTCTTGTGCATATACGCCTAGACCTTTGGTATCGCCTTGAGAAAAGTCTACCGCTCCATCTCTTCGGGTTACAGACTGTAAATACTGTAATGCCTTTTGTGACGCATTCATTTCTTTTCTCTCTTTGAAGAGCCAAGCAAAAACTACTGTTGCAGAAGAGTCACTTCGGTCTTCTGGCATAAACAGATTCCATGAAAAACTGCCATCTTTATTTTGAAGAATCAAAAGCGTTTCGGTGATTTGAGACAATAAAATGTTAAGATACTCTTTTTCAGAATGGTTATCTGGTAAAGCGTTGTAGGTTTCTAGAGTTCCTAAAACCAACCAAGCCATTCCTCTTGCCCAACCATAAATCCCTACTGGATTTTTGGTATGTATATCATAAGCATGGCATGGAATTTTATTTTTTAAGACTCCGTATTTTTCAAAAGTTTTGATTTGGTTAATGGCTAAACTGATGGCTTCATCACTATTAAACAGCAGACCATATTTCACCAGAAAAGGAGCTACAAAACCAATGGTATCTACATATCTATAGTTCTGAGTAGAGGTTCTGTACATCATTGTTCCATCATCTCCTATTTTAGAACGCAACAACTGATAGGTGTTTTCTAATGCTGGTTTTATTTTTGAAATTTCAATAAAAGGAATTTCTGAGAGGGCAAAAGCTAATAATGCTGCATCTATTTCTTTGGGAGGCGTTGTCCAATTTCCTTTATCATCAATGGTTTTATGTAAAAAAGTAAGCATTTCTTTTTTCACTATTTCATCTTGGGTATTCTTATACTCTTCTTTTAACCCTAATAGAAGGGCAGCCTGTTGCCATGACTGAATGGTATTGCTGTAATATTTATTTCTTACCCAATCTAGCCAAATTCTACGGTGTTGGTCTTTGATGGGAATTTTCGGGGTATGATTCAGCCACAGCAGTGCTTTGGCTTTCACTTTAGATTGCCAATTTTGTTTTAGGCGACCTATCTTTATTCTTTTCAGCCATGTGTAAAACTCTGGCCCATCATCCGAGAGGCATAAAACAATTACAATCCCTAAAATAATAAGTAATGCTATATTCATGAATGAATTAATTGATAGAGTTTTTCTACTTCGTTTTCGTTTCCTAATTTTTCTTGCAAAAGATTGGCTTTTAAGTTTTCTCTGATTTCATTTTCATGATATAAGAGTGATAGCTTTTCGGCAATCGCTTCTGCATTCATCTCAGCAATAAGCCCTGTTACATTGTCTTTTATCTGGTCTTTTGCAGAAGAAAAGTTGGTAATTACAATAGCCTTATTGAGTATTTTCGCTTCTTCTAAAGCGATGGATTTCCCTTCGTAGAAAGAAGTCATTATAAACACCTCTGCCTGTTTGATCAATGGATATGGGTTTTCTTGCATCCCCAAGAATACTACTTCTTGTTCTAGGCCTTTTTCTAGCGCATAGGCTTTGAGTTCACTTTCTATATTTCCTTTTCCTACGAGATAAAATTTAATTTTCAAATTATTTTTTTTGAGCAAATGTATTGCATCTATTGCCATAAAAAGCCCTTTTTCTTTGACCAACCTTCCTACAAAAATAATGTTAAAAGCACTCTTGTCTAGTATCACTTGTGGCTCCTCTTCTGCTAAATGAAGAATGGTTTTCTTAGAGTTTATGTTTTCTATCGCTACCACTTTGGATTCCAGAGACGGTAACTTATGAACCAATCGTTCTTTCAGCCCTTCAGAAACCGTCACCAAATAATCTAATTTATCAAAATATTTTTTTTCAAACGTAAAATCTAATTTGAGCGCTTCTAAATCTGTATGAATCCAGCCAATTTTTTTTTTTGCTTTTACATTATCTGCCACAAAATAATAGGTGCTTTTTTCTAAATATCCGATTGCAGCATCATATTCTTTTTGCAGGAACGGCAAAAACCGAGCAGTATGCGCCCAAGTATATTGTTCATTTACCGAAATAATTTTATGATATCTGTTTTTAAACATAAACAATAATCTGTGATATACTAAACCTAATTTCCCTTTTGTTAAAAATAAAAGAATGGAAAATATTGCTGATTTTGAAAACATCTTATATTCCTTAGTATTTTCAATGATTTTTACTTCTTTAGGAATAGAATTAAGAAACACCCCTCTTTCCAGAAAAAAAAACAAATCTACTTCATAAGATGAATAGTCTATTGCATTCAACAGATTCACCAAGCTTTTTTCAGCTCCGCCAAGATCTAAAGTTGGGATTACAAAAAGTAGCTTTTTTTTCATGAAAATGTTTTTTTAACGCAAGGGCGCAATATTCTTTTTTTCAATTCTTATGTTTTTAAGGCGCAAAGATTTTCAAATACTCTAAAAATGATGTGATGTAATTTTTTTCGCTGATGCTCATACATTTTACACCCCGTCATTCCGAATTCTCGGAATGCCACCCCTCTGAAAGAGGGGAACTTTTTGAAATTTTTATATTATTTCTGCTAAATAAGATTTGGCTTTTTGTGCCATTTCTTTGATGTGGGGGATTTTATTTCTTAAAATTTCTTTCAGCATAAGTTCTTCTTGCTTCATTTCTTCAAATTTAGCAATTAATTTCTCAGCATCTGATATTTCTTCAATGTCCAATACTAATTTCTCTTCTCCAAAAATATCTTTGGCAATGCCTTTTGATTTTATAGAATATCCCAACACCATAGTTGGCACTCCTGTAGAATAGGCTGCAATGGTGGCATGGGTTCTGGCGCCAATAAAGAATTTCATTCTGGCAATATAGCCTTTGTACTCTGTAGCATTGAGATGATTGGGTAAAAGAAAAACTCTATTGGTTTCTCTATATTTTTCCAAAAATTCTTTTAGAGTTTCCTCATCATTACTGATTTCTATGGTCACGTGCGGAACTAAGGCGATATTAAAATCTGTTGTTTTTAAAATGTGTTCCACCAATTGAAAAGTTGCTTCTTTAGACTGTGGGTTTCTACCAAAAATCAATGGCGAAAAATTAAAACCCAGTGTTTTATTTTCTAAAAAAACCTCAGGAAGTGGCAATTCTGTTTTTTCCATTAAGAATGCGCCATCTGCAACCAATTTCACGTTTTTACATCCTGCATTTTTCAATACTTTTTCGGTTAGCGTTTCTCTTGCCAACAGCAAGTCAAATCGCTGTAAATCTTCTATTTTGGCAGGTGTTAAATCTTCTTCGCCAATAGAAGCTCCCCATAAAATGAGTTTTTTGCCTGCTTTTTTGATGAGGCGGTTTATTAAATAAAATCCAGGTTGTTCACCATAGCAATAATTGTCTCCTCCTACCGAAATAAAGACGTCATAATTTTTAATTTTGGGAATGATGTCTTTTTGGGTATACTGATAATGGTATTTTTCGTCTTGGAAGAATTTCACAAAAAATGCGGACTTCAATCCTGCCCAAGAAAATTTCTTTGGCGGCTTCTGTTTATGTCTAAAAACTTGATTGATATTTTCGAGATGGGCATCTGTTTCTGGTTCATAAGAAGCCAAATCTATTACTGCATCGGGAAATTGGGCTTTAATTTCTGCGGCACCGGTTCTCACTATCGCTTCGCAACCTCTGTTTAAACTGCCTCCGTGAAGGAAAAGGAGTATTTTCATGAATTTCTGTAATAACTGTATAAAGTGTAAAGATACAATTTCAAAATATTTTTTGACTGAATGGCTTTAAAAATCGCCCCATCATAACGGCCTAAATCTTTTTGTAAAGCATTATCTGAAAAAACTTTTTTTACCACATCATTATTTACTATTTCTCTGATTTTGGAAAATCTTTGGAAAAGGGAAAGTTGATTTTTAGGATTCCAATAAATAAAAATCAAGGCCACGATGCTTCTAAAAAAGCGTTTGGTTTTCAGTTCATTGATGGTATTTTCAGAAAGAATGTTGCCAAAATATTTTTGATAATCATATTGATAGATGGCCAGATTGCTTTGCAAATAATCATTTCTGACTACATTTCGTGTAGCACTTCCTTGTACCTCTCTGTAAAAATAAGTTTGAAATGGCGTTTCAGAAATTCTTTGAGCCCGAGAAAAAACCTGATGATTCAATTGGGCATCTTCAGCAATTCTTACCCCCATTGGAAATTTGGCCTTCGTTTTTCTGATTAATTCTGAATGGTAGAGTTTATTGCACACCGAATTGTAAACATCAGATTCTATCAATTTTGGAAATATCCTTTGTTCTATCTCTTTTTTAGGAAAATTCTCCCATGATGATAGCGCTTGCTTTTCCCTTGATTTTTCGCTTAAAAATTGTGAAATAATTATTTCACTGTTTTCTTTGTCTGCAATTTCTATGTAATGTTCTAGCGTTTCAGGATGGAGCCAGTCATCTGCATCTACAAAGGTGATGTAATCGCCTTGCGCTTTTTCTAGTCCTAGATTTCTAGCTGCAGAAACGCCTTGATTTTCTTGAGTGATTACCTGCAAACGCGGTTCTTTTTCTTGGTATTTTTTAAGGATTTCTAAAGAACGGTCGGTAGAACCATCATTGATTGCCCAAATCTCAAAATCCCCAAAAGTTTGTTGGCTGATGCTCAGCAAACATTCTTCCAGATATTGTTCTGCATTGTAGACAGGGATGATGATGGAGATTTTTGGCATATCGCAAAATTAAGGATTTTATCTTTAGTAAGGGTGAGGGATGTTGGATGTGGGATGTTGAAATTCGTGCGGATATTTTTTAACGCAAAGGCGCGATATTATTTTTTTAATTCTTATGTTTTTAAGGCGCAAGGATTTTTAACTTCGTTAAAAATGATGGTGTGATATTTATTGTGTATCCTTTTTTAATCATAACTCAAAATCAACCGTCACTTTGTCATTCCGTAGGAATCTAAGCTACTATATTTATTACGGCTTTAGCTTTTGTAGGAGTTGGTAGACTTTTGTTTTGAAGATGAGTTTTTATAAATGTTTTATTTTGTTTCTCGCTTATTTTCGTGGATTTATTTCTCTAATTTTTTGAATTTTTCTAAAACGCAAAGGTTTTATCCATTCCTTATTTTATTTAAGGGAGCAAAGAAAGCGAATAAATTCACTTCTAAGCGTGTGTTTTTTTTAATTGTCACAAAATTTCTATATTTTTATTTTACACCCCGTCATTCCGAAAACTCGGAATGCCACCCCTCTACAAGAGGGGAACCTTTCAAAAATTTTTTTTGAAGATTTTCATTGCCTCGCATCCTAAAGGATGTGAAAATCTTCAAAATTGATGGTTTGTTTTTAAAGCAATTGTGCCATATTGTTTTTTAAGTTGTATGCAGTGGTTTAATATTAGGGTTTTAGCTTTTGTAGGAGTTGGTAGACTTTTGTTTTGAAGATGAGTTTTTTTTGGTGTCTCGCCATTTTAGAGAATGAGGTGTCAAAATAGGAATATTTTTCGGCGATGGTTTTTGCTAAATGCCAATATCCTTTTTCTGAAAGCAGTTTTTTGAGCTCTTTGTATTTGGGTTGATAGAGATTTGGCAAAATATGCAGTTCTACGATTCTGGTTACAAACACCAAAATCACCTTATCAAAATACTGCAAAGCTTCTTTATTTTCTGGAGAGAAGTGTTGATTTTTATATTCGTCTAAAATATGAATGGCATTGATAAATCCCTGATATCCTTCTTCGGTAATTGCTTTCTTGGAAAGAGAATTGGGACGGACAAGGTAATTATAAACTAAATCTGAACTAAAAGACACTCTTTTAGCCTTGCTCTGTACCAATGCATTAAAAACTGAATCCGTTCCTACCAAAATATCTAAAGGAAATAATCTATCTCCCATGATTTCTCTTCTGTACATTGTTGCTGGAAAAGGTCTCCTTTCGTGAAGCAAACCTAGAAAAACTTCTCCATTGCTTAAATTCGGAAGTGAATTAAGATATTGATATTCTTCTGAAATGTGATGAATAGCAAAGTAAAGAATATCTAGATTTTCTTTTTTCACTTTATCCAATGCTTTTGCCAATGCATCTGGATTATAGTAATCGTCATTATCTAAGAACGTTATATAGTCTCCCTGTGCTATTTTAAGTGCTGTATTTCTTGCACCAGCTTCTCCTTTATTTTTTTGAGATATGATTTTTAGGTTGTGATATTTTTCTTTAAAATTTTCTAAAATTTTTAAAGAACTATCTGTGGAGCCATCATCTACCGCAATTACTTCATAGTCTTCTAAAGGCATCCCTTGAACAAAGATACTTTCTAAACATTTCTGCAAATATTTTTCTGCGTTGTAAACCGGTATGATGATGGAGAGTTTCATTCTTCAATTTTATAAATAATACTATTAAGGTAACTTTCTCTAAGATGTTCTGGTAAATCTATGGAATCTTGATTGGTTGATTCATTCACCAATCTGTATTTTACAGGAATTTTATATTCTGCTTTTTCCAGATACCAACTGTATTCTATATCTACATGCCCAATATCTACAGCCCAAAACCCAGCTTGTGCTAAATCATAAGAAAGTACGGTAGCAGTAGGTCCTAAAGCAATTAAAACTAATTTATCTTTCCCCAATTCTTTGGCTTTTTCTACCATTTCATCATAATGAGAAAAAGCGTTTTTGGAAGGACAAATGAGCCTTTGTAAAGAACTTACACCATCAAATAAATCATTTCCTATTCCCAATCTAGAAAACTCGCCTTCTATGATGAGTACGTCTCTATTCTGCCAGATTTTTTTAAGATTTTTTATTGTTTTCTCTACCTGAGATTTATTTTCGTAGTCTAAATAAAATCTAGAAATAAAAGCATTTCCGTATGTCTTTCCCTTTTTAAAATATGACGATAATTGATTTCCAAATTTATTAATGAAGTCTATCCACCAATATTTTACATTGAGCTTAAAAGCTTTTACGGAATTGAAACTTTCTGGAATGGCAACAATGTGATTTTCTAGATTAGAAGTCAATACTTCTTTTAAACGCTCTGTTAATAGATGATTTTCTTCTTGAAATTTTAAGTTTTCATTAGGCAAAATCAATCTGAATTCACCATCTCCAAATCTGGAAATGGATTTTTTTTGAATACTGATTTCTTCTAAAGTTGCTTCTAATGATTTTACTTTCAAAGGATATATCTTCTTTCTTAATTTTTTTGTCCTTACATAGAAATTCAGAAATTCTATATTTCCTTTAAAATATTTTTTAATCAATACCGACTTTAACTGATTTACCGAGTATCTCCATCCAAAGATTTGCCATGATTTTTTGAATAAAAACAAGGCATCAGAAATGTTAACCTTCTCTAATCTATATAACTGATTTTCGTATACAGAAAACAAAATTTTTCTTTGTTCCAAAGAGATTTGATGAGAAAAATCTTCTAAAATATCTTTGGTGGACTGTAATCTGGCTAAAATTTTGGGTTGTAGATTGTCTTTTTTACCCGTGATGTTTTGGTCAGACATTCTCACTTTCACCAATGCGTTGATGGAATAAATGGGTTTATTCTGTGAAAAATCAATTACCGCTCTGTCATCAGTAGTCCACGCCAAAGCATAATCTTTAAAACCCAACTTGCTATAGCTTTCTTTTCTGAAAATATATTCTGAAAGTGAACTGCGGATCTCTCCTTTTAATTTTTTGCAATAACTTTCTATTGCGTTTTCTAATACAAGATGATGGTATTCTTCTGAAATAGGTTCGTCTTTTTCATTGATTAAAACCGAAGAATATCTCACTACATGAGTCGTTTTTTCTATTTCTGGAAGATTTTTATAAAACGCTTTTACTACATTCTCCCCTAAAACATCATCATCACCTAAAATCATGAACCATTCTTCATCCTTCATCATCGCAATACAACGCTCCCATTGTTTAACCAATGAAATGCTTCCCAGATTATCATTAAATCTTTTATACGTAAAGTTAAATTTTCCCTGATATTTTTCTAACAGTTCGGTAGGCGGAAAGGGACTTGCATCATCCCCAATATATACCTGAAAACTCTGGTCTGTTTGCTGAGCAAGAGATGCTAAAGTTTTTTCAAAAAAATTGATTTTGAAATATGGAATGATGATGGCTAACATTCTCTAGAAATATAGGTTGTGTTATTTTGTTCAAAAATAGGGATTTTATTTAAGAGGCTATTGAAAGTCTTCATAAAATGTAGATGAAATTTCAAAATCTTTTCCCTGTCCCTAAAGGATGGATTTTGAAATCTTTTCCCTAACTTAAAACAAGTAATCACAATGAAATGGGTAAGTTGTTTTTAGATTTCAAAATCTCTGCCCCGTCCCTAAATGGTGGATTTTGAAATCCTTGTAGCTATACAAAAGGGTGGATTTAAAACATCTCTTTTATTAGGTGTATCCATGAAAACAACCCTCTAAGCATTGTTTCAGAGGGTTGTTTTACATCATCATACTCTATACTATCCTAACGCTACATTGCCTAAGTAAACAGAATTACTTGATGTTTTAGAGGCTGAATCATACAAAAATGCGTAGACCATCACTTCATATCCTATAAAATTCTGTGGTAGCGTAACACTCGCTGTAAGTCCATTTCTGGTGGCAATGTTTTCGAAAACATAGAAGGTATCAAACTCTTCACAATAGCACACCACATTTACCGTGTCTTCTGCTTTGGCATTACCGAAAACGGTATTGTCTTCCCAATTCAGAGTGATTTCGGTTTCTGCATTGCTTAGAGAAAGGTTTTGAAATCCAAAGAGTGTACCTTTGGCCACCAATACTCTGGCATAAAGAATTTGAGTTCCCTCTTCTGTAATCTCTACCGCATTGGTAATGTGGTAAGAAGTCGCCATATTGTACTTGCTTTTTACTCCAGTATCGTTGCCAAAATAAGTACTTAGGGTAGTTCTTAAAGGATTGAGGAACTCACTCACCGCTTTGAATTTTAATCGCTGAATTCTTTGCGATTCAGTTGGCGCTTTCGCTGCTCTTTTAGGTAAAGCTCTCATAATGCTTTCACCTCTCCATGTAGAACCGATAACTGTTCCTACTTTTCCTTGGAATCCACCGAGGATTCCTGTTCTAATTTTTCCCATAATAATAATTTTAATTTTTGGGGTTATACAATAAATTTATAAAATCCGAAAAGGCTGCAGCACTTTTACATTGACAAACTTACATCATAAAATATTGTAAATCAAGCAGTTGTCAGGTATTGTCGGGTATTGTCTGGGTGTAGTACTTTCTGTCTTGAGTTGTCGTTTTGGACTGGATTGAAAAAATGAATTTTTGAGAAAAACAAGAAGCGGTTTTTCTTTTGAGCAGAAAAACAGTCTTCAAAAAAATGGGTTTTTATGGGGTAAAAAACGGGTTTTGTTCGAATCATGTTCGAATCACGTTCGAGTCTGCTTCGGAAAACGGGTACTTTTTCCGAACAAAACTGCACTTTGACTGCACTTTGATTCGGAGGAGACTGCTCATTGATAAAAAATAGCTTCTTAAAAAACTGTTACATCTGTTTAAATATAACTTCTTAAATAACCTCCATTAGATGGTCATTTAAAATGGGCTTAAACCATGTGTTTAAAAAAAATAGGCAAAAAAAAACTTATTTTTAATAGATTATCTCTCTAAATCCCCTTTTGAAGCAAGTTCTATGTGATTGTGGAAAACTTTTTGCCCCTTTTTCACCAAAATTTAACATGAACCAGCATTTTTCATTTCTGATTTAAATATCAATTTCTTAATTTTGATACCAATCATCTCAAACAACACTGATAATCAGTATAAAAGAGATACAATAAAATTAATTTATTCTTATTTATGAATTATATTTTAAAAGCAGAAAACTTGCAAAAAGTTTTTGAATCATTAGAAGTTTTTTCTAGCTCTTTTGTTTCCGACAACAAGCCTATGGAAGAATTATTCTCCCATTCTGATTTGCTGTATTATGACAATGTCTCTATGATGGACAAACTCAAGGTGTCTGAAAGAACATTACAACGCTACAGAAAACAAGGAAAAATAAGATCTACCACTTTTGGGGGCAAGGTCTATTATCCTAAAAACTTTATGATTTTGCCTATACAAGAACCCGAAGTTCCCGAGGGCGAAAAAGACAATATTATCCCGCTTAATGAACATATCAGACGATGTACTACGCCAAGACCAAGGAGCAGAATAATCGATGTAGACCGATTGGCCAAAAGACTTACTTATTTCCCGAGGTCTGAAAAAGCATATAGCCCCAAAGCATTAAAAAAATTCATCAATTACCTAAAGGTCAAGCGAAAGCAAAACCACGCTACCCTGCAACTTTGGCCTAAGAAAATAAAACTGATTGGTTTACCCATGATAAAGAGTAACCTCATTCCCTTGAAATTTTAGATAAAAAAACTCCCCGTTATTGGGGAGTTCTTTTTATCGTATTATCATTTTAATTTTCTCTTACTTGGTATAAAAATTATTAGTAACGAGGACTAAGTTCATGAAACAGGTTTTACTTTTTGCATTAATTGAACTATTTTCTCTATATAATTATCCCAAGTATAGTCTTTGACTCTAGCATTTGCATTTTTACACCACTCAAGATAATTCTCAGCAAATATTAGTTTTTCTATTGCATTTACTATGGTTTCTGTTTCTGTATTTTCTAGATAATACCCAAAATCATTTTCGGTTCCGAAATCTTTTACAAACGCTTCATACGGTTTGATGATTATCGGTGTAAAATATTTCATTGCTTCAATAGAGGAAGAATACGCTGCCCAAGTTTCAGAAGGATTGACCAATACTTTGGCATTTGTGAGTAGATTGTAGTAGGTTTTATTATCTTCTGGCACATCTTTTTTGAGATACCCAAAACAGTTTACATTCTCTACGAATTCGGTTTTTTCAAAAAGATCTTCCTCTTTTATTCCAATCATGTTCAATTGGAGTTCAGGATATTTTTTTCGCAAAATTTTAAAAGCTGATAGAAGTTTTTTTGCCCCTTCCAAATATTTTATTGCTCCGATAAAGAGAATTTGTTTAGAATTGATTTTTGCTTCTAATATTTTCTCATCTGAAATGGTGTTATCATTAATATCATTAATCACATTAATCCCTAGATGTTTCACGTCTTTTTGATGTCTTTTTGCAATGCTGTCTCTCGCATCTTTAAAAAGAGAAACTACTATTTCAGCTTTTTTTATGGCTTTTCTCTGATAATCTGTAAACCATTTTTCAAAAAAATATGGTTTTCTGTTTAGCCTATCTAGAATGACGATATCATACGTCCAATCTCCAAATAGTAAAGAGGGAACTTTAGAAAATTTATTATAAAACTCAAAGTTTAAAAAAATACAGAAATAGGCATCTGGATTTTCTCTCACTACTTTTTTAATCTTCTTAAAAGTTTCTCTTCTAAAAAACCAAGTTCTAATGTATGAATACTGATGATTGGGGAATAAAATTGATAAATATCTGTACATATAGTTTCCCCACCACAAATTGGTTTCAGGATTTGGATTTATGTCTAACCTTAGCAATTCAAAACCTTTTTTTTCTAAATTTTCAGAAAAAAGATAAGGAATATTAGACCAAGAAACTGCACTTCTAGAATCTCCGTAGGATACAAAAATTATTTTTCTAGACATTTAGCTTATCATTTTAATAATTCTTGCCGGAATTCCTGCTACCACAGCATTTTTAGGAACATCTTTAGTAACTACTGCATTTGCCCCAATTATTGCATTTTCACCAATTTTTACATTTGGTAAAATTGCAACGCCTTCTCCTACCCAAACATTTTTTCCTATAATGATTTCTCCCGGAGAATAAATAGGTCTTTCTTGTGGTGGAATATTGATGCTTTCTACATCTGTTTTTCCGTGACTATGGTCTGAAATAAAAATTCTACTGGCAAATAAACAACCATCACCAATTTCTATTTTATTGGCACAAGCAATATGAACATCTGTTTGAAAAACTACATTATCACCAATAATGAGTTTAGAATGAGTAGGCTCACCTTCAATTTCTACAAAAACATCTGCTCTAAACCTGTCTGAAGCTCTAAAATTATTCCCAATTTCAATATTTCTTGGGTCTGGAATTCTAAAATCTTTAGCAATTGTAAAATTCTCTCCTACTTTCTTGAAAGATTTTTTTAAAGCTTCAATTCTTTCCCATTCTTCTTCTTGTAATCTATTTTTGAAAACAGAATACAAATAATCAGAAATTTTATTTTTTAAATAGCTTATCATTCTTCTATTTTAGAAATTTCTCTGTTTATTGTTAGAATTGCGGTAGGATTTAAAAATTACTTTTCTAGAAATTTAAAATATTATAG
>CAZHCK010000003.1:0-63032 GCA_964530915.1 uncultured Cloacibacterium sp.
TTTAATCTCTTTTATAAAAAATTAATCTTAAAAGAAGATAAAAAACGTTTACAATCAAGACTGTCATTAAAAAATTAAAATTCACCCAAATATTCTTTTTCAATAAATCAATATTCTTAAGCGTCAATGAATATTCATATGATTTATAAAAATTGAACATTGAAAATAAATCTATCAGTAAAACTAAGATAGTTAAGATAGGAAAAAGGTATTTTTTAAATTTATTCATATTAGTTTGGATTCCTGCGGAAATCGAAGATTCGACGAAGTCAATGACAAAATGCTGTTTTAAAATTTTCAAAATTGACAAAAATTTAAACATCAAGATAATCAGAACTTTCTGGTAAATTTACAATTCTTTCGATGGGATAAATAAACATATCATCAAAATCATTCATGGCATTAATCAACTGAAAATGAGAAAATTCCTTAATGTTTTGAAGCGTAATTTCGGTTTCTTTTATTTTCTTTTCGTGAAGCAAATGTTGTCGCATCACACCGTTTAACAGATAAGTTGTCGGCGTAAACCATTCTTTGCCTTTCAGAAAAAGAATATTGCTGTAAGAAGTATCCGTAATGTGATTGTTTTTCACCACAATGATTTCTTCTGTTTTAGCTTTGGTTTTCATGCGTTCAAACTCCTTTCTATCCTCGAATTTGAAAGAATAATCGTAAGAATTATTTTCCACCAACTGAAAATTTTCTATTTCGGGAATCGCATAAGGAATGAGTTGCGTAGTGAATTTTTTATCTAAATCATACACGATGCGCAGTTTGTACAAACCATCTTCATCATGTTCTAAATTTTTAAAAATTTTAGCCAAATCTATAGAACCTTCTTTGCCAAAATGTGCAAAAGTTTGGTTCACTCGTTTTTGATGTAAGTCTAGCAAAAAGGCTTTTTGGTCTTCTATTTTAATGCTTTCAATGAATCGGGACATAAATTTTGTTTTTCATTTCTTGGTATTCATCTGCTAATTTACTCAAATGTGTAATTCCACCGCCACTTCGGAATGTTAAATTTTCTCCATTTTGTTGAATAAACCTAATCATCACACAAGAATCTAAATTCTCCCCATCAAAATAACCGCAAACTCCTGTATAAAAGCATCTTTCATAAGTTTCGGCTTCTAAGATAATTTCTAAAGTTTTTGGTTTTGGAGCGCCCAAAATACTTCCTGCAGGAAGTAAGGTTTTCATCAAACTTCCTATTTTATTTTGAAATTCTGGCTTTACTTTTCCCGAAATTTCAGAGCTCATCGCATAAAGATTTATATTTCGAGTTTTTATGAAATCTATCCTTTGAAATTCATCTAATTTTACCCAATCTGCAACCATGCTCAAGTCATTTCTGAGCAAATCTACTACAGTGTAATGTTCTGCTTTTTCCTTCACCGAATTTTTTAGTTCATCTATAGCATTTGGAACAGACGCTTCGATAGTTCCTTTCATGGGATGTGTAAAAATCTCTTGATTTTTAATTTCCACAAAAGTTTCTGGCGAAAAAAAAGTAAAATTCTCTGGGAGTAAAACTTTATACTTTGCATCAGATCGATAGAAAATTTCTTCCAAAGAAAGATTAGTCTCAATTGGTGTTTCGCAAGTGTAATTAATCAAATAAGAATCTCCCAATTTCAAATGATTTTGCACGATTTCAAAACCTTTTTGATAATTTTCTTTGGATTGAGGAAAAGATTGCCACGAGACTTCTTTGGGTTCAAAAGTTGATTTTTGAACATTTTTAAAATTAGGAAAATCCACTAAAATTTTTCGAGACTTCAAGTCTTCTTGACTGAAAATGAGCACGTTTTCCATTAAAAAATCAATCACAAAAAAGAAAGGAACTTTCTGCAGAGAAAGCTCGTCCATTTCTGAAAATTTCTGTTCGTTGATTTTTAACATCGCGCAAATTTACAAATTAGAACTTGAGATTTCGGATTTTTTAAAAATTAAGCAGTTTATCGTTATACGATTTTACGATTGTTCTACTTTACATCAAAAAAGATTACTTTTGCAGCATGAATCAAGAAAATTTACCAAAGGCAAAAATTACTTTAGACGAGGTGATTAATCAGTCTTTTAAATATTGGAAAGCTACGCTTTCGTTTCAGTTTGTGGTGACCGTTTTATATTTTGGAATTATTTTTATTTCAGGATTTCAGTTGGTGCATTATTATTTCGGAGAAAAATTACACATTTTCACGCCAGAACTTTTACAAGATCCTATAAAATTTAATTTAAAAATTAGAGAACTCTTATCCACGGAAAACGGAAGTTATTTCCAAATTGTTCTATCATTGTTAAAAGCATCACTTTTCCCATTATTTATTGGGCTTTTCAGAGTTTATACTTTAATCGATGAAGGCAAAAAACCTAACCTATCTGAAGTTTTAGATGGCTATAAAGGAAGTAACTTCTTCAAACTTTGGGGTTATGCAATTTTCTGGAATGTAATTTTCAGTTTCGGGATGTCATTCTTTTTCATTCCAGGTGTTTTATGGGTGTTTCTTACTGTTTTTGTAGGTCCGTTACTCTATTTCACGCCTATGAGAATGCTAGAATCCATCAACATCAGCGCAAAAGTAGCTTGGGCAAACTGGACCATCGTTTTACCTTGTGCCATCATCGCATTTTTATTCAGCTATAGTGGCTTTATCTTATTTTTCGTAGGATTTTTATTCACTTATCCTTTTTGGAATGCTATTATTTATACTTTATTCAAAAGATTCTTCAGCATTAAATTTGTATAAAATGTAACGAAACTTTGAGAAAAATAACTAATTTTGGTAGAACTCAATTGAAAAAATTATGGAAAATTTTACCGAAGTAAACCTACCTATTACACCCAAAAAGGAAATAGGAAGTATTCTTTCTCATGCATTCGAAAATTTTACGGGAACTTTTTTATATGCATTAGTCTTTGTAGTCATTTACCTTTTAGCGTATTTGTTTTTTAATGGTCTATTGTCTTTCTTCATTCCAGGCGGTGGAGATTATCAAAATGAAGTCATGAGAGTCATGAATGATTTTGTAGAAGACAAAAAGTATGACCTAAATGCTATTACAGAATTACAAAACAGTTTAGAAGCGGCCAGAACTACTGCTGTAATGATTTCTGAAGTGATTTCTAAAAGTATTACTTCGGCGTTATTGGCTCCATTAGTGGTAGGAATTATTTACATTTCTTATCAATTCAATGCTAAGAAAGAGGTAGAATTTGGTGATTTATTCATTGGTTTCAGACAAAATACCGCACAAATCATTATTTACGGATTCATTACTACAGCGCTTATTCAAGCTGGCTTAGAAATCAATATGCTGATTGGCATGTATCTTTCTTTTGCTTTTTTTATAGGATTACCGATTGTATTTTTTGAAAATACCTCAGCAATAGAAGGTATTAGAAAATCATTTTCTCTGGTTCATGCTAATTTTATCACCGTATTAGTATTGTGGCTTTTAGCAGGAATTATTGCTTGTGCAGGATTTTTATTTTGCTTAGTTGGAGTTCTATTTACCTTTCCGTTTTTCTTTACCGCAAGATATTCTATTTATTCGGCGATTTGCGGAGCACCTTACGAAGTAAAATCTTAAAATTTTATAAACAATTTACAGAAAGCAACAGATTTTACTGTTGCTTTTTTTATTAAATTCGCATTAAAACAAAACAAATGCACCCAGACCAAATCAGCAATAACAAAATCCGTCAAGTTTTCATGTTGGCGGTTATTATCATTCTTTCAGCGATAATATTATACAATCTCAGTGATTTTTTGCCTTCCTTGTTGGGAGCCATCACGTTATATATTATTTCTAGAAGTTGGAATTTTAAACTCGTCGAAGAAAAAGGCTGGAACCCTTGGGTTGCTGCATTAGTCATTATCTTAATTTGTCTAGTTATTATTGTGATTCCCACGTATTTCACCATTGAAGTTTTAGTCAATAAAATAAGTGATGCAAAAGCTTATACAGATAGTATTACTCAATTTTTTGAAAAAATAGAAACTTATATTCGTGCCAAAACAGGGTTTGAAATATTAAGTGGCGGAAATCTAGAAAAAATAACAGGATTTGCTACGCAAGCTTCCACCGCTATTCTGAATACTACGGTTAATATGATTAGTATAATTGTGGGCATGTTTTTCATCTTGTACTTTATGCTTACTAAAGGAAGATTATTCGAAAGAATTCTCACCTCTATTTCTCCGTTAAAGAAAGCAAATGACCAAAAAATTGGCGAAAAATTCACAAGAATGGTAATTGCCAATGCGGTAGGAATTCCAGTTGTAGCACTTGTTCAAGCCATAGTTGCATTAATTAGTTATTATATTTTTGACGCTCCAAGTCCTTTATTATTGTTTATCCTTACTTTCATTGGTAGTATGATTCCGATTGTAGGAGCAGCTATTATTTATGTCCCAGTTGGTTTATTTATGCTTGCAAGTGGCGACACTTTTGGTGGACTCGGCATTCTAGCTTATGGATTTATTATTGTAGGATTGGTAGACAATATTTTTAGGTTTACTTTTTTAAAAAAATTAGAAAACATCCATCCTCTTAATACTGTATTTGGAATTATTTTAGGGCTAAAGATTTTTGGATTTTTAGGTTTAATTTTCGGACCAATTTTAGTTTCTATCACAGTTTTATTGATGCAAATTTATGGAGACGAATTTTCTGAAGAAACAGAAGATTCTCCGAACGACATTGTTCTTCCCGAAAGTGAAAAGCCACTTCAATCAAAAATTGACATTGATATTTAAAAAAATGCAAGGAATTAACCCCGAAATACTAAAAGAAATCTGCGAGGTAAAAATGCCTTTCGGAAAACACGCTGGAATCGTTTTAGCAGATCTGCCCATTTCTTACTTAGAATGGTTTCACCGACAAGGAATGCCAAAAGGAAAACTCGGCATGCAACTTTCTACGATTTATGAAATAAAAATCAATGGTTTAATGGATTTACTTACTCCAATTCGTGGCGAAGTGAATTATGAAAAACCGAAGAAGAGGATTTATAAGTTTTAAAAAATTTTGATTATCTATACTTGATAAAAGGTATATTTAAATACTTCATTAATTGAAATCTACTGTTTATTAAAAGCTTTTTATTATCGATAAAATCATACAAATTTATTGGTAAATAACTTATCTCATCTATTCTATAAAACACAAACACTTTATTATCTTCATTTCTGATATAGAATTTATTAAATTCGATTTTGAAATTAACTTCTAACATCAATAAATAAAGTTTAGAAAAATAATCATAAAAATCTTTCTTGAATTCAACTTCGCTAATGTTATAAAATTTACTTTGCTTTAAATCTGATATCTTTGTCATAAATATTTTATTTGAGACAAAGATACAATCACATTAAAAAAAAACTTGATTGCTAAATTTACCCTTTCAACACAGCAATCTCATCTCGCAATTTTGCAGCGGTGATGAAATCTAGATTTTTCGCAGCTGCTTCCATTGCTTTTTGCTTTTCGGCGATGAGTTTTTCAACATCTACGCTTCCGTAAGCCGCACGTTCTTCGGCAACTTGACGAATAATTTCTTTTTGCGTGTAAGAAGTATCTGGGAAATCTTTGGCTCTTCCCACCAAATGCTCAGAAATTTTCTTGTTGAGCGCAGTCGGAACTTTATTGTGTTCTAAATTATATTGTGTTTGTTTTTCACGGCGATAATTGGTTTCATCAATCGCTTTTTGCATAGAATTGGTGATTTTATCGGCGTACATAATCGCTTTTCCATTGATATTTCTTGCAGCTCTACCAATAGTTTGAACCAAAGAACGACGAGAACGCAACATTCCCTCTTTATCAGCATCGAGAATTGCTACCAGCGAAACTTCTGGTAAATCTAAACCTTCTCTCAAAAGATTTACACCCACCAAAACATCAAATAATCCCGTTCTCAAATCTTGCATGATTTGGATACGCTCCAAAGTTTCTACATCTGAGTGAATATAGCGTGTTCTAATACCAAATCTGGTAAAATATTTGGTCAATTCTTCCGCCATTTTTTTGGTTAAAGTCGTTACCAAAACACGTTCGTCTTCTTCTACCCTTTTTTGAATTTCTTCAATTAAATCATCAATTTGATTCATGGTAGGCCTTACTTCGATAATTGGGTCAAGAAGTCCAGTTGGTCTGATAATTTGTTCGGTGTAAATTCCGCCAGATTTTTCCAATTCATAATCAGCAGGAGTCGCAGAAACGTAAATCACTTGATTCTGCATTTCCTCAAATTCTGGGAATTTCAGTGGTCTGTTATCCATCGCAGCAGGAAGTCTGAATCCGTATTCCACCAAAGCCTCTTTTCTGCTTCTATCGCCACCATACATCGCGTGAACTTGTGGAATGGTTACGTGAGATTCATCAATCACCATCAAATAATCCTTTGGAAAATAATCCAACAAACAGAAAGGTCTAGAACCAGGCATTCTTCCATCCATATAACGAGAATAATTCTCAATTCCAGAGCAATAACCGAGTTCTTTTATCATTTCCAAATCCAATTCGGTACGTTCTTGTAAACGTTTGGCTTCAATTGGCTTATCAATAGAATTAAAAAAGTCGACTTGTTTTACCATGTCGTCCTGAATCTCTCGAATCGCTGAATTTAAAGTTTCTTTGGAAGTAACAAATAAATTGGCTGGATAAATATTTATTTGGTCAAAACTAGAAGTTACGTTTCCTGAAATGACATCAAAACTTTGAATTTTTTCGATTTCATCTCCGAAAAACTGTACTCTAATTCCGTTATCGGCATATGCTGGATAAACATCTATCACATCTCCTTTTACTCGAAATGTACCTCTCGCAAATTCATTCACACTTCTAGAGTACAACGCGTTTACCAATTTATGAAGAAAATCTGTTCTGGAAATTTTAGAATTGACTTCTAATTCTATCAAAGATTTATTAAACTCTGTAGGATTTCCGATACCATAAATGCATGAAACTGAAGCAACTATTAAAACGTCTCTTCTTCCAGAAAGTAAACTTGCCGTAGCCGAAAGTCTCAATTTTTCTACTTCTTCATTGATAGACAAATCTTTTTCAATGTAAGTTCCAGACGAAGCAATGTAAGCTTCTGGCTGGTAATAATCGTAGTAAGAAACGAAATATTCTACCGCATTATCTGGAAAAAACTCCTTGAATTCCATAAAAAGTTGAGCCGCCAAAGTTTTATTATGCGCTAAAACTAAAGTCGGTTTTTGAACTTTTTCTACCACATTTGCAATGGTAAAAGTCTTACCAGAACCGGTAACACCAAGCAAAGTCTGATATTTCTCTCCGTTTTGTAAACCTTCGGAGAGTTTTTCTATAGCTGTAGGTTGATCACCAGTTGGCGCAAATTCTGAATGGAGTTTGAAATTCATATTTTAAAATAAAGAACAAAGATAAAAGAATAAAGACAAAAAAAAGAGCAGAAATTTCTGCTCTTTTAAAATTTATCTAAAACTCTGAAAATCTTGAATATAGAGTCCTTTTGCGGCATTCGTAGGATTGAATTTTTGCAGATTTTTATTTTCAAAACTGCTGGTAGAAGTACTACCCATTCTAAATGACTGACCTGTAATAAGCTCTAAAGCCTTTTTCAAAAATGGGTCTCTAACATCACCAAAAGCAGTTAAATTGTTGAAAATAGAATAAGGATTTATTTCATAATTCGGAGCAATAAATTCTGGATTCACCTCTTTGTCTTTGTTGTAATAAGAAAAAGTAATCGGTTGTAGTTGCCAGTTATGCTTCGTATTTCTATTGGTATAAGAAGTGTAATCTTGAGTAGGAGAATCATACAAAGTAATAGAACCTACAAATTTCCCAACTGTATCATAACCAATCGTTACCACATTTACATATTTTTTAAGACACTGAACCGTAAGTTCGCTTGCAGAAGCAGTCTGGAAATTTACCAAAACATAAACTTTAGTCAAATTAAGACTATTAATCGTTTGTGTTCCAGATTTTTCGGGTCTGTTATTCACTAAACTGTAAGTATTCATCTGGTTGCTCAGATAATCAAAGCCGTCTTCGCTATTATGTTTATTATTAAAATCTAAAAAAACATACGGGCTTCCGCTATAATTGCCGTTAATCATTCCTGCCAAAGCAACTGCCGTTTCTAGAGAACCACCTCCATTATATCTAAAATCTAAAACCAATTCATTGATTCCATCTGCTTTCATTTGAGCAAAAGCAGCATTTAACTCATCATTATAATCTGCTTTGAAAGCATTAAATACCAAATAACCAATGTTTTTAGTTCCATATACTTTTTTCTCATAATAAGCGATTGGGTTTTCGTCTATATCTGCTTGAGTGATAGAAATGGAAGAAGTTTTATCTGTAGTAATAAGACCTGCAGTTGTTAATTGTACAGTTGCAGCAAGAGTAACAGTTACTTGACTATTGTACAATAAATCTGAATTATTAAGCGTCAAAGTAGAACCATTTACTTTGGTAATTACATCACCACGTTTTAAACCTGCCAAAGCTGCAGGAGAATTTGGAACCACATAATTTACAAGAGCAACAGCAGTAGTGTTGGTATTGTCTTTCGGATAAATTCCTATATCAAAACCTCCACTTTTTTCAACTTCGGCAATTTTAGAAGAATACACCACTTCATTATTGTTTTCAATCCAAGAAAATCTGTCTATAGTACCTCTTTGATAAAGCAAAGAATAGAACAATTTATCTGGAGTTTTTCCATTTAGAAAATTAGCGTACGTAGTTGGATTATCATCAAAAGAATCTGCCAAATTAGGAACATTTGGTTGCCAATAATACCAAGAGTTCATCGCCTTCCAAACAAAATTATTGATTTCATCAGGCTTAGTGGTAGAACCAGAATCATTATTATCATCTCTAGAACAAGAGATAAATACTAATGTTAAAAATAGTGCGTTAAATAGATATTTAAGTTTCATTTTTTTGAATAGATTTGTAATAAACTTAACGATAAATTTATGAAAATTAGTATAATAAAATCATTTTTGGGAGCAATCTTTATGGCAAGTCTCGCAATTTCTTGTCAATCAAACGTTTTACCAAAGGTAAAAAACGCCACTTATTCTTCATATTCTAATGCTGACCAAAAAGGATATTGGGTAGAATTTGAACTAAGTCATGATTCCATTCTTCCAAAATCTGTAGTGCTCAATAATATTTTACAAGAAATTACTCCAGAAAATAAAACCGATAAAAAATTTAAAGTCAATGTAATAGCTCAATCTACCGCAATTTTCGGATTCAAACCGAAGTTGGAAGAGAAAGAAAATGGCATTTATTTTGTTACAGATACGGCAGATGTTTTCAGGGCTGTAGATTTCAAATTAAAATAAATTTTATCTTTGCGCCCGTTTTATAACGTTATAAAAATATAAATTATGAAAAAAAAAAATTGCAAGCGCAATGATATTTGCCGTAGGTTTTGCAAGCGCTCAAACTGTTGCTTATAAAGGAGCAGGTGATGTAAAAGTAAATTTAGGTGCTAATTTACAAGATGGAGGAACAGGTATTGTTTCTTCTGTAGATTATGGTTTAGGTGAGAGTTTCTCAATTGGTGCACAAGCTGGATATCTTCTTGGTGTAAAAGAAATTGGTAGAGAAATTCCAAAATTCGGAGATAGATTTGATTTAAAAGTAAGATTAAATGCTAATCTTGGAAGTGTTTTGAAACTTCCTTCAAATGTAGATGTATATCCTGGATTAAACCTTGGACTTAAAAATTTCGGTGGACATCTTGGAGCAAGATATTTCTTCGATAAAGGTTTTGGACTCTATACAGAAATGCAATTCCCAATCGCGAAATACAAAAAATCTGAAATTGCATTTGACGATTTAAACAATCAGTTTGCAGTAAATATTGGAGTGTCTTTTAATATTGACAACTAAAAAACTTTATAAAAAATAAAAATGCCGAGAAAAATCTCGGCATTTTTTTATGCTTGTTCTAGCTTTACTGTAAAATGTCTTAAAATTTCTGATTCCGAAGTGATTTTGTACCCTTTCGTAATTTCATCTCTTCGGCCAAAAACATTTTTAAGCGCTGCTGCGATATAGCGAATATGATTATCCGTATATGTTCTTCTTGGCAATGCTAATCTTACCAATTCCAGTTTTGGATAACGATTTTCTCTGGTTTCCGGATCTCTATCTGCCAAAATAGTTCCTATTTCCACACCTCTAATTCCCGCTTCTTTATAAATTTCTAAAGCCAATGTTTGTGCAGGAAATTCTTCTCTTTTGATATTGGGTAGAAATTTAAGCGCATCTAAGAAAACAGCGTGACCGCCAATTGGTTTCTGAACAGGAATTCCGTATTCTATCAAGAGATTTCCCAAAAGTTCTACTTGAGAAATTCTGCTTTCCAAATATGGAAATTCAGTGGCTTCGTCTAAACCTTGCGCAAGTGCAGACATATCTCTTCCTGCCATTCCTCCGTAAGTGATAAAACCTTCATAAATAATAGTAAAATTAGACGCTTTTCTGAAAATTTCTTCGTCATTTAAAGCGATAAAACCACCAATATTTACCAAACCATCTTTTTTAGAACTCATGGTCATCCCACTTCCGTAAGAAAATATTTCTTTACAGATTTCTTTAATGCTCCAATTTTTGTAATTTTCTTCTCTTTGCTTGATGAAATAAGCATTTTCAGCAAATCTCGCAGCATCAAAAATCACTGGAATCCCATATTGATCCGAAAGTTTTTTAACCGCTTTTATATTTTCCAAAGAAACGGGTTGTCCGCCAGAAGTATTACAAGTAATAGTAATCAAACAAAACGGAATTTGTTCTTTTGGATAAGACTGATAAACTTTTTCTAATTTTTGAATATCCAAATTTCCTTTGAAAGGATGAAGATTTTCTATATCAAAAGCCTCATCAATCGTACAATCTACAGCATGAGCTTTTCTGAATTCTATATGACCTTTAGTCGTGTCAAAATGAGAATTTCCGGGAATGATGTCGTTTTCTTTAATCATCGTAGAAAAAAGCACATTTTCTGCAGCTCTACCTTGATGAACTGGTAAAAGAAACTGAAATCCTGTTAATTTTTCGACTTGTTTTTGAAGTTTTTCGAAAGAGCGAGAACCTGCATAAGATTCATCTCCCGTCATAAGTTCTCCCCATTGTTTATCACTCATTGCTCCCGTTCCTGAATCGGTAAGCAAATCGATAAAAACCTGAGAAGATTTTAAATTAAATAAGTTATAATGCGCTTCTTGAAGCCAAATTTCTCTTTGTTCGCGTGTAGATTGCGAAATTTCTTCCACCATTTTTATGCGGAAGGGTTCTGCGTAAGGAAGTTTCATTTTAGATTAAGATTAAGGTTGAGGTTGAGTGAATTACACTACCATTTTTTGACAAAATTTTAAATTTCTAAACCTTTGTCTTTACCTAAATCTCACTCCGGTGCTTTGAAGACGTTTTTATCACTGTGGAAGCCTGCAACTCCACCAGAAACTGCAAATTTCATCGCTTCGGCAGCGTTCATTCCCACTACAGGTTTTATGTTTTTTTCTTCGGTGACAATCACCCAGCCAGAAATAGCGTAAGAATGAGGCAAATACACCGCCACGAAATTGTGTTTTTCTACTTCGCCCATTTCTTTTTGAGTCAAAAATCCTATTCTCCAGATTTCTGGATTTTCATTGGTTTTTACCCAAACTGGCGTGTTAAATTTTTTCTTATCTCCTACAAATGAAGACATTACATCTTTAGTCGGCGTGTAAATATGTTTTACTCCTGGTGTTTTTTCTAAAAAATGGTCTAAACTCTCGAAAACGACTTTCCCAAAAACAAATTTGTTAAAGAAATAACCTACTCCAGAAATAAATAGAATCAAAGACAAAAAACCAACGCCAGTTCTATTGAGAAAAGGAAAGAATTTTTCAAACGGAATGATGTTATCAATCGTGTCAAAAACCAAAAAAATGAGATACAAAGTCGCCGCAATAGGACCAATGATAATCAGTCCTTTCAAGAAAGATTTCACGAAAAGATTTAAGTAGTCTTCGGGTTTTGGCTTTTTAATTCTCACTTTCTTAAAAATATCGCAGTAAAGATAATAATTTCATAAACTTTCTGATAAAAAATGTAAACTAAATTTTAATGTTTCATTCTACTTTTACCACACCAAAATATTAACAACTATTAAATCACAAGACCTATGAAAAATTTACAGAAAATGAGTGCAAGTTTATTTGCATTTTTGGTAAGCTTTTTAGCATTTGCTCAAGAAAAAGCAGTAGAAGTAACCACTTCTACCACTACCACCACAGAAGAATGGTACACTAATCCACTTTATTGGGTTATAGGAGCAGTAGCTCTTATTGCAATTATCGCGATTGTATCAAGAAGTGGCAACAAAGATTAATCCCCTTTAATTTTAACAATAAAGCTCATCAAAATTGATGAGCTTTTTTATTTTTAACCATGAATGGTTTCTTTATTTCCGTAAGATTTTATGATTTCTCCTTCATATTCTAACCATTCTTCCCAGCGTTTGTTTACTTTTTCTGGGTCGCCTAATTGTCTTGCGAAACTGATGAAAGTGGTGTAATGATTGGCTTCAGAAATCATGAGTTCTTTGTAGAATTCTTTCAGTTCTTCGTCTTTTATGTTTTCTGTCAAAACTTTAAAACGTTCACAACTTCTCGCTTCAATCATCGCTGCGAAAAGCATTTTGTCTATAATTAAATCTTCTCTACTTCCTTGAATAATGAATTTAAAAAGTTGATTTACATAATCGTCTTTTCTGGTTCTTCCTAAAATATAACCTCTCTTTTTAATGATTTCGTGAACTTGATTGAAATGGTCCATTTCTTCTTGTGCAATTGCCAAAAGTTCGGTCACAATTTCTGTATGTTCAGGAATCATGGTGATTAAACCAATCGCATTAGTGGCAGCTTTTTGTTCGCACCAAGCGTGATCTGTAAGGATTTCTTCTAAATTTCCTTCTGCTATATTTGCCCAACGTGGATCTGTTGGTAATTTTAATTTGAACATTGTTAATTAAATTTTGTCAAAATTATTTTATTTTCTTGAATATCAAAATAACCTTCCTCATCTTCTCTTTTAAAATATAGAATTAAATGGCCATCCTTTGTTTTATTTTGCTTAAATTCAAAAACTCCTTTATTATAGATTTTTAAAATATTTACAAACTTGTGATTTTCGATTTTAGAAAGATAAACATTTAAAGTATCAGTATAAATATGATAGAGTCTTTTATTAAAAACAAAAGAAGCTAAGGTCAAAACTTTTGAGCTATCCAAAATCTTTTTAGTTCCTTTTTCTGATTGAGATTCTACCTGTTCTACTGAATAAATCTTTCTCCCTTTATTAAATCCTACAGGTTTTGGAAGTTTAAAAACCTCTAAATTTTTAGGTTTCTCAATCTCAATAATTTTTGTACGAGCTATTCTATGAAGCAAGGCACTTGTTACATAATACTTTTTATCAATTTTATTAATATTAATAACACATGTAGCAGAAGCTGCGGTTTCTAAATTTGTCTTTTTATCTTTAAAATATATGGTTCCTCCCCATTCTCCACTACAGGTTTCTCTTACTTTATAATTTTCATCTTCATAAAAGTATTTGTTTTTCACAAATTTTAATTTATTATAAGTTTCTTGTTTATTTGCTAATATTTCTTTAAACTCAAAAAATGCTTCTTGAGACTTTAATAATAAAGGGAACAAAAAAAAGACAAAATATTTTTTCATAAATTTAATTCTCAGCAGTTTTCTTTCTTAGAAACTCTAAAACTTTCCAGCCGTAATCGTCTACTTTTTTCAAAACTTCTGCGAAAAGAATAGCTAAAATCACATTCAAAACATATACAATCACCATCAAAACCCAAATATTTATGCTGTCTTTGAGTGGCGGAATTAAAAAATACACCACCGAAGAACTCATTCCTTGCGCAAAATAATAGAAAATGGCGTTTTTACCAATGTAGTTAATGAAATTGTCTTTGGTGATTTTTAATCGGTTATACAATACAAAAATGGTCACCAAAGAAAGTAAACTCCAAACGATGTAAGGAATTTTTGGCGGAAACTTTTGTTTATTAAATTTATAGAAAACTTCGTTCCCGAAATACCAGAAAACCAAAACCAAACTCAGTGCAACTAAACCATATAACACTGGAACAAAAACATTTTTAATTCTTTTTCCTTTCAATTGAGTAGCGATTAAGAAAATGGCAAGATAAAAAGCTACGTAACCTACTTGTCCGCTTGGATAATATGGCGCAAAGTTTTTCATCACATCATTATCGATATTGAAATAAACAGTGAGTGCTAAACAAACTCCTATTAACCATTTGATATGTTTTGGGAAAAATTTCAAGGCTAAAACTCCAAAAACGGTTACAATGTAATAGACTTTAAGATACCAAAAACTTCCCATCACTACAGGAAAACTATCACAATTGCTGTAACTGTGAAGCCACCAATTGCCAAGCATATCCCAATTAAATGCTGAATCTAAATTTGGTACACCATATTTAGTTCCGAAAACCGTATAATAGGATTGCATTCCTTCTGCTCCAAAAATATTGAAGATTCCGAGTTTCATAAATCCATCAAGGAAAAACAAGAACGTCACGAAAATCATATAGGTGACTTGAAGGTTCAGCAATCTGTACAAGGTTTTCTCTACATTATTCCCAGAAGTTAAGCCACTTAAAGCAAAAAACACAGGAACATCTATGAGTAAACTAAGCGTTCTCACTTCTGAAGGAAGGTAGAGCTGACCGCTCCAAAAAGCGGTATGAATAAAAATAATGGAAAGAGTAGCCAAGCCTTTGGCAAAATCAATGTAGAGGTCTCGTTTCATATAGTTTATTAAGTAATTTCAAAAGTACAGATTTTCAGTTCAAATAAAAAATTTTAGCATTATTGTGGATAACTCAAAAATATTTCTTACTTTTGCACCCTGAATTAACTAAAAAATTATAAACAATGTTAGCAATCGTAGAGATAGCAGGGCTTCAATACAAAGTTGAGCAAAACCAAAAGTTGTTTGTAAACCGTTTAAAAGGAGAAAAAGGAGACAAAGTTTCTTTTGACAAAGTTCTTCTTACTATTGACGGAGCAATCACTGTAGGTGCCCCAGCTGTAGAGGGTGTTTCTGTTCAAGCAGAAATCCTAGACCATGTACAAGCAGATAAAGTAATCGTTTTCAAAAAGAAAAGAAGAAAAGGTTACAAAGTGAAAAATGGTCACAGACAACAATTAACTCAAATTCAAATTGTATCAATTGGTGGTGCTGAAGCTCCAAAAGCTAAAAAAGCTACCAAAAAAGAAACAACTGAAGAAGTAGTAGCAGAAGAAAAACCAGCTAAGAAACCAGCTGCTAAAAAAACTGCAAAAAAAGACACTGAAGATTAATTTTAAAACCAAAAAACCTTAAAATAAAATGGCACACAAGAAAGGAGTTGGTAGTTCCAAAAACGGTAGAGAATCTCACTCTAAAAGATTAGGTGTGAAGATTTTCGGTGGACAAAGCGCTATTGCTGGTAATATTATTGTAAGACAAAGAGGTACTCAACACCACCCAGGTGAAAATGTGGGAATGGGTAAAGACCACACTTTGCATGCATTAGTAGACGGTAAAGTAGTTTTTACTAAGAAAGCAAACAACAGATCTTTTGTATCTGTAGAACCAAACGCATAATTTAAGCGTTATAAAAAACTTTAGAAACCTCAGCTTTTCGCTGAGGTTTTTTCATGTTATATTTCATTAAAAAAATATTTGCTATTGTGGTGAAAATCTTTAACTTCGCTTCCCTTTTTATAGCAAGTTTATTTATGAAAAAAATATTATCCATTTTTACTTTAATTGTATTTTTATCAACCAATGCCCAAATCAAAATTTTATTTGATGCAACAAAAGCCGAAATGGCAGGAAACGCAGATTGGGTAATTGATGCAGACTCTAAATTAAATAACGAATCTAATCCACAAAGAATTCCCACTCCTGCACAAAGCGGAATTACCGCTTCTACCTCAGAAACTTATTGGAATGGTGGAATAAGTGCATGGGCAATTGATTTAGTGAAACAAGGATACTACGTAGAAACACTCCCAAGAACAGGAGGTGTAATTTCTTATGGAAATCCAAATAACGACCAAGATTTATCTAATTACAAAGTATTTATCGTTACCGAGCCAAACAGCCAATTTACCATGACAGAAAAAGACGCTATTATTAATTTCGTGAAAAACGGAGGCGGACTTTATATGATTGCAGACCATGACAATAGCGATAGAAATGGTGACGGTTGGGATTCTCCAGCTATTTGGAACGATTTAGTTTCTACCAATTCTGTAGTTGCCAATCCTTTCGGAATTACCTTTGATGTAGTGACTTTTTCACAAACCACTACTAATTTTGCTAATATTCCGTCTAACACTATTTTAAATGGAAGCGGAGGAGCTCCTAAAGCAATGCAGTTTTCTTCGGGTGCGAGCATGACACTAAATAAAACCGCTAATCCTTCTGTTCAAGGTTTGGTATTTAAAACGGGAGCTTCAACCACAGGAACTACTAATGTAATGTTTGCTACTGCAACTTACGGAGCCGGAAAAGTTTGCGCATTAGGAGATAGTTCCGTTCCTGATGATGGAACTGGAGACACTGGAGATAATTTATATGATGGGTATTTTGCAGATGCATCGGGAAATCATAGACCTCTTTTAATTAATTCTGTAATTTGGTTGGCTACTTCTTCAGGATTAGCCACAGATGACATTATGAAATCAGAACTTTCGGTAAATATTTACCCTAATCCTAGTAGCGATTTTGTGTATGTACAGAGCAAAACCTCAGAAAAATATCACTTAACATTAATGGACTCCTCTGGAAAAGTTTTACAAAGTATTCCTAATACAGACAAGATTAGCATAACCTCTTATCCTAAAGGAATTTACTACTTAGTCATCAAAAACGATAAAGGTTTTAAGAACTTTAAAGTCGAAAAAAGATAATTACACACCAACCGAAGAAATTCTTCGGTTTTTTTATTTATTTTTGAGAAAATTCTCAATAAATGAAAATCAATACATTCACTATGGCATTAGCGGGATTATTCCTCGCCTCTTGCTCATCACAAGTTATGAAAAATTCATTGAACTATCCTGAAACCAAAAAAGTAGAACATACTGACGAATATTTTGGGACTCAAGTAGCAGATCCTTATCGTTGGTTAGAAGACGATCGTGCTGAAGATACTAAAGATTGGGTTCAGCGTGAAGTGGCTTTTACTCAAAATTATCTTAATCAAATTCCTTTTCGTGAAGAAATTCGTGCACAGTTAAAAGGCATTTGGAACTACGAGAAAATCTCAGCTCCGTTTAAAGAAGGAGATTACACCTATTTCTATAAAAATGACGGTTTACAAGCACAATCTGTACTCTACAGAACAGATAAAAATGGTAATACCGAAGTTTTCCTTGACCCAAATAAATTTTCAGAAAAAGGAACTACTTCTATGTCTGGCTTAGCTTTTAACAAAAAAGGAACGCTTGCCGCTTACAATATTTCTGAAGGAGGAAGCGATTGGCAAAAAATTGTCATTATCAATGCGATTACCAAAGAAAAAATAGACGAAACCATTACCGATGTTAAATTTTCTGGCGCTACTTGGTTGGGAGACGAAGGTTTCTTCTACTCTACTTACGGAAAAGTACAAGGCTCTGAACTTTCTGTAAAAACAGATATGCACAAAGTCTATTTCCATAAATTAGGAACCAAGCAATCTGAAGATAAACATATCATCGGCGATGAGAATTTCAAACGCAGATATATGAACATTGGCGTTTCAGATGACGAAAGATTCTTGATTCTAAATGCTTCAATTGCAACTAACGGAAATGAATTATACGTCAAAGACCTTAAAAATAACACCGACTGGATTGCTATTCAAAAAGGATTTGATTACAATACCGATGTTTTAGACACCAAAGGAGATTTTATCTACATTATGACCGATAAAAATGCTCCAAACATGAAATTGCAGAAATTTGACATTAAAAATCCTTCTGTTTGGACAGACGTTATCCCAGAAACTGAAAACGTGTTAAGCGCTTCAACTGGTGGTGGTTATATCTTCGCTAAATACATGAAAGACGCTGTCTCTTACATGAAACAGTTCGATTATAACGGTAAATTAATTAGAGAAATCACTCTTCCTGGAATTGGCACCGCTTCTAATATTGGTGGCAAAGAAACTGCAAAAGAATTGTATTACTCTTTCAGCAATTATATCACGCCGGGAACTACTTATAAATTCAATGTAGAAAATGGAACTTCTGAAATTTACCAAAAACCAAACGTAAAATTCAATCCAGAAGATTATGTTTCTGAGCAAGTATTTTTCACTTCAAAAGATGGAACAAAAGTACCGATGATGATTTCTTATAAAAAAGGAATTAAACTAAACGGTAAAAATCCAACTATTTTATATGGTTACGGCGGTTTCAATATTTCTGTAACTCCAAATTTCTCAGTAGTTAATGCAATCTGGATGGAAAATGGCGGAATTTATGCCGTTCCGAATCTTAGAGGAGGCGGTGAATACGGCAAAAAATGGCATGTTGCAGGAACACAAATGCAAAAGAAAAATGTTTTTGAAGATTTTATAGCTGCGGGTGAATATTTACAGAAAAACGGTTACACTTCGCCAGAATTTATGGCACTTTCTGGCCGCTCAAACGGTGGTTTATTAGTTGGCGCAACCATGACGATGAGACCTGATTTAGCTAAAGTAGCTTTCCCTGGAGTTGGTGTTCTCGATATGTTGAGATACAATAAATTTACAGCAGGAGCTGGTTGGTCATTCGATTATGGAACTGCGGAAGATTCAAAAGAAATGTTCGAATATTTGAAATCATACTCACCAGTTCACAATGTGAGAAAAGGCGTTTGTTATCCTTCTACGATGATTATCACGAGTGATCATGATGACAGAGTAGTTCCGGCACACTCTTTCAAATTCGGGGCAGAATTACAAGAAAAACAAAGCTGCAACAACCCTGCTTTAATCAGAATCGAAGTAAATGCAGGTCACGGAGCTGGTAGAAGTACAGACCAAGTTATTGGTGAAAACACAGATTTAATGAGTTTTGCACTTTATGAAATGGGAATTAAAGAATTGAAAAAATAATTTCTAATCTACCATAAAATCAAACCGCAGAAATTTCTGCGGTTTATTTTTTGAATAAATTTTTAAAAAATCCTTTTTCTTTTTTAGGCTTTTCTTTTTGATTTACAGAATCTTGCAAACCTAACTTTTGCTTTACCTGTTTTACCGTTTTCTCAGTTTTTTCTACGTTTTTACCCACCAAAGTTTTCTTCAAACCTTCTTCTACTCCTCTCCAAAGTAAATTAAAAAAGGATTTCGTAGGATTTCTAGTGGTGTGAACTACTACATTTTCTGTTTCGGATTTAGAATTCGTTCGAACGATTAAATTTGTAACCGCACTCATCAATTTCTTCTCTTTTCTCGTCTTTTCATCTAAAACCGTCATCTTCACATTTTCATGTTTCATCGTGTAATTTCCAGAAATTTGATGACGATTTCCTTTGAAATTAAATCGCACTTCGTGAATATTTCCTTCTACTTTTTTATGAGAATATGGTGTAACAAAAGCGTTGATACTTTCGGCTGGTAAATCATTAATTTGTCCTGAAATCGAAAAGTCATCCTGAAGATTTGCCGTATCAAAACTCCAGTTTACTTTCATAGGCGCTACATTCATAAAATGTGTGTGAATTTTAATCGGAACAACCGTATTTTTGAAACCTTTATTTGAATTAAGATTTTGTGCATTTAAATTAAATTGACTGAACGTCAATTTTCCAGGTTTATTTCCATTAGGTAAATCCTCTTCATAAATTAAATTCGAATTTCTAATGTTCAAATTTTTCACCAAAAGAGGAAATTTTATGGAACGAAGCAATTCACTGTAAAGTTTTTTTCTAGTCAAATCATCTTTAGGACTTTTACTTCTATAAATTTGAGCTTGTAAATTGTTAATCAACACATTACCAATATTTATTTTCGGTTGACTATCTTTTAATTTCCAATGAAAATCAGTAATTCTCGTTTGTGAAATTTTTACATTATACCAATCTTTTTCGGTAGAAATTTTAGAAGTAAACTGGGTTTTAGTAAACTTAGGTTGCAAATGCAGTCCTCTTAAATCCATAGATTTTTTCTGAAAATCAGCATTATTAATGAACAATTGATAGAATTTTCCAGCGTCTAAAAATATATTTCTTCCCGAAATTTGGTAATTTTTATATTGAAAAGGGAATTCATTTTTGGAATTTTTTTCATCTAAAACCAATTGTTCAAAATGAGCATTTATATTGTCTGCTGAAAACTTTTTTTGTCCGTTTTTAATGATTTTTGCTTTTCCATTCTCAAAGAAAACATTTTGTAATTCAACAATATAAGTAAAAGGCTTATTTTTGTTTTTATTTTGATTATCAGAAGTATACAACGTTAAATTAGGCTCAGAAAAACGAACTTCAGACAAACTAATTTTATTCTTCTTCAGCACAATATCTTTGAAATTCATTTTTTGAGAAGAAATATCAAGAAGTGATTTTCTAGGAAATTTTTTCGAAAATTCAGAAAAATTCACCAAAGGTTTCATTGAAAAATCTGTCACAGACATTTGTCCATTTTCTGTATTAATTTCGGAAGCTGAAATGTGATACACTTCATCTGGATAAAAATGAAATGCTTTACTTTTTATAGAATATTGGTCAAAAACAATTGGCAATTTACGCGACACCTCATTCTCTGTAAGTTTCAGATTTTCAACATTTAGACTTAAATTCTCAATCGAAAGAAATTTACTTTTATCAAATCTTAAGATTTCAACATTTCCATCTTCAATAACCAAATTTTTAGAAATCAAAGGTTGCTTTTTGTTCTTATGAGCATCTTGATTTTCTGGCAGAATAATCTGAAGATTTGGGCGAAAAAGCTTTAAGTATTTAGCATTGATTTTCTTATTTAGAATGGCATCATAAATCCCAAGATTTGAAATAAAAAGAGAATCTACAGTTCCGTTAAGCTGTAAAACATTTTGATTGTCTGTAATTTTTGGAGTAATTTTAACTTTACTTGCAGAAATGTTCCCGCTAACAAATTCTACGTTTAATTCCTGATAATGAATATGATACGGAGATTTATTTTCAATGTACTGCGGCAAATGATGCTGCAACCAATAATGGAAATACAAATTCGCCGAAACCAAAAGCACAGCAAACCCAAAAATAACGGAAAATAGAATTCGTAAAGCTCTCTTCATAGAGCAAAAGTATTTGGTTATTAGCTTTTTGGGTTACAAGATTACAGCATTTTCTTATTTTATTTTAAGTTTTATAATTCAGTTATATCATTGAATATCAATTTCAATCACATAACCTTCGTGGCTTCTCACATTGATAAAATCTCCTTCATTGAAATACAAATACTGTCCTTTAATTCCTTTTAACACCCCTTCAAACTCTGGTTTAGAATCTAGCGTGAAAGAATTAATTTTCGCAGGCGCTTCATACGGAAAGTCTAAACGCACCATTTCTTGACCATCAATCGCAAAATTTTTAAAATCTTTAGGAAAAAGTTCTGCAATCTGGTTGCGAAAATCCAATAAATCTACATCACTTTCTCTGTCATCTTGAAGCATTTTTCTCCAATTGGTTTTATCTGCTATATGTTTTTTGAGTTCCACTTCTATCATTCCCGCTTCATAGCGGTTCTCGGTTTTTGCAATCGGCAAGGCAAAAGTCGCACCTTGATCAATCCAACGAGTTGGAACTTGACTTTCACGCGTTACTCCCACTTTTACATCACCTGTATAAGCCAAATAAACAATATGCGGCTGCAATTGTATCTCTTTTTCTACTTCTAAATCACGCTCTTCAATCCCGAGATGCGCCGTAGAAAGTTCTGGTTTTAGAATCGTATCACTTGCATAAGGACTTTCGAAAAAACATTTTTTACAAAATCCCATTCTATAGATTTTTTCATCTTTACCACACTCTACACACTGATAACCAACATGTTTTATCGTAAAATTCTTACCAAAAAGCTGATTCATGGAGATTAAATCTCCTGAAAGATTGAGGTAATACTGAATTGGATTTCCGAGAACGGAAGACATTTTGAGAATTTGTCCTTTAAATTGCATTGCGAAAATTTTGAGTAAAAATAAGGAAAAAGATGTTAAATCTTTTGCTGATTTTGCAGATTGAGCAGATATAAATTAGAAACTATGTTATCTACTTATCTTCGAGAAAATTTATTTTATATTTGATTTGTAATCATTTTCAAATTCTTAAATTTGCTATTCTTTGTAAAACGCACAAATGAATTATTTAGTAACAGGCGGTTCTGGATTTATTGGTTCACATTTGGTAGAACATTTGTTGAAAGATGGACATTTTGTCATTAACATTGACAATTTTGATGATTTCTATGATTATCAAGTTAAAATAAAAAATACTTTAGAATCTGTTCAACAATCTACTGATTTTGAATTTTCCGATAAAAAAAATGACATTAAAAAGCTTGTAAATCAAACCAAATCAGAAAATTACATTCTTTACTACACTGATATTCGTGACAAAGAAGCTTTAGCTCAAATTTTTAAAAATCATAAAATAGATGTTTTAGTTCATCTTGCAGCTTTGGCTGGAGTTCGTCCTTCTATAGAAAGACCTATAGATTATGAAGAAGTGAATATAAAAGGAACCATGCACCTTTGGGAATTGTGCAAAGAATACGGCGTAAAGAAAAACGTAATTGCATCATCATCAAGCGTTTATGGCAATAATGAGAAAATTCCCTTTTCTGAAACCGATAATGTAGACAGGCCTATTTCGCCTTATGCTGCAACTAAAAAATGTACAGAAATTCTAGGTCATGTTTATCATCATCTGTACGGAATAGACATGATTTTCTTGAGATTTTTCACGGTTTTCGGTCCAAGACAAAGACCGGATTTAGCCATTCATAAATTCACAAAATTGATTTCTGAAAACCAAGAAATTCCTTTCTACGGCGATGGTTCTACCGCTAGAGATTATACCTTTATTGATGATATTATCGATGGCGTGGTAAAATCTGTAAAATATCTAGAAAACCATCATAACGTATACGAAACCATCAACTTAGGCGAAAGCGAAGTGGTAAATCTAAACGAAATGGTGACAGGAATAGAACAAGAACTTGGAAAACCTGCCATCAAAAAAAATCTGCCAATGCAGCCTGGAGATGTAGAAAAAACCAACGCAGATATACAAAAAGCGAAAAACCTTATCAACTATTCACCCAAAACAAAATACCAAAATGGCATAAAAATTTTTGTGGAATGGTTTTTGAGAAACAGATAAAACAATTATATTAGAACATTATTAAAAATTAAGTCTAGATTTTATAAATCTGTTGAAAATCAGATAGAAAAATTTTGAAATCTCACCTAATTTTATACTTTTGCAAAAAATTTAAATATTATGTATTGGACATTAGAATTAGCTTCATATTTAAGCGACGCACCTTGGCCGATGACTAAAGCAGAGCTTATCGATTATGCTATTAGAACAGGTGCACCAATGGAAGTAGTAGAAAATCTTCAAGCCATTGAAGACGAAGGAGAAATCTATGAAAGCATAGAAGAAGTCTGGAGTGATTATCCTACAGACGAAGACTTCCTCTGGAACGAAGACGAATACTAAAAAATGCAGTCGGCTGTCGGCAATCGGCAATCGGCTTTTTTTTGAATTTTTATAAATTTAACATTAATATGGCTGAAGCATTTTGCTACTAGCCAAAAGCAATTATTATGAGTTTTTTAAATAAAGTTCTTCAAGGATTCTTAGGCGACAAAAACGCTAAAGACCTCAAAGAAATCAAAAAAGTTGTAGACAAAATTAAGAAAGTAGAGCCAACAATTGCCGAGCTTTCGGATGATGAATTGAGAGCAAAAACTCAAGAATTCAAAGATAAAATTGATGCAGCTACAGAACACATTACCAATCAAGTAGTAGAAGTTCATGAGCAAATTGCAAAATCTTCTGACGTAGACGAAAAAGAAAAACTTTTTGGGCAAATTGAAACGCTGAAAAAGGATTCTTATCAAATTGAAGAAAAAGTTTTAAATGACATTCTTCCAGAAGCTTTTGCGGTTATCAAAGAAACTGCAAGAAGATTGGCTCAAAATGGTGGACTTACTGTTACAGCAACTGAACATGATCAAGAATTAGCTGCTGCTAAAGATTTTGTACAAATTCAAGGAGATAAAGCTTTCTGGAAAAATAAATGGGATGCTGCTGGTAAAGAAGTAATTTGGGACATGGTTCACTATGACACCCAATTTATCGGTGGGGTTGCGCTTCACAGTGGTAGAATCGCCGAAATGGCAACTGGTGAAGGTAAAACTTTAGTAGGAACGCTACCAATTTACTTAAATGCACTTCCTGGTCGTGGTGTTCACGTGGTTACAGTGAATGACTACTTGGCAAAAAGAGACTCGGCTTGGATGGGACCAATTTATCAGTTCCACGGTTTAAGCATCGATTGTATCGATTTACATCAACCGAATACAGATGCAAGAAGAAAAGCTTATCAAGCAGATATCACTTATGGAACCAATAATGAGTTCGGTTTTGACTATTTAAGAGACAACATGGTTTCTTCGCCTGAAGAATTAGTTCAAGGTGAATTAAACTTTGCGATTGTAGATGAAGTAGACTCAGTATTAATTGATGATGCGAGAACTCCATTGATTATTTCTGGACCAATTCCTCAAGGTGATAGACAAGAATTCGATGTTTTAAAACCATCTGTAGACAGAATTGTAGCCGTTCAGAAACAAATCGTTTCTAATTTATTAACCGAAGCGAAGAAATTAATCGCAGCAGGTAATAAAACAGACGGCGGTTTTAAACTTTTACAAGCTTACAGAGGTTTGCCTAAAAACAAACACCTCATCAAATTCCTTTCAGAAGAAGGAATAAGAGTGCTTTTACAAAAAACAGAAGGGGAATATATGCAAGACAATAGCAAGAGAATGCGTATTGTAGACAAAGACCTTTATTTTGTAATCGACGAGAAAAATAACCAAATAGACCTTACAGACAAAGGTGTAGAATATATGTCTCAAGGTAACCAAGATTCTAACTTCTTCGTTTTAGAAGATATCGGAACATTGATTGCTGAATTAGAGGCAAAAAATCTTACTAAAGAAGAAGAATTTGCTCAAAAAGAAGAGCTTTTCAGAAATTATGCTGTAAAATCTGAAAGAATTCACACTCTAAATCAGCTATTAAAAGCATATACCTTATTCGAAAAAGATGATGAATATGTAGTAATAGACGGCGAAGTAAAAATCGTAGATGAGCAAACAGGACGTATCATGGAAGGAAGACGTTATTCTGACGGACTTCACCAAGCCATAGAAGCTAAAGAAAATGTAAAAATCGAAGCAGCTACACAAACTTTCGCTACCATTACTTTACAGAACTACTTCAGAATGTATAACAAATTAGCTGGGATGACAGGTACTGCAGAAACTGAAGCAGGCGAATTCTGGCAAATTTATAAATTAGATGTAGTTGTAATTCCTACTAACAGACCAATCATCAGAGATGATAGACAAGATTTAGTTTATAAAACCAACAGAGAAAAATTCAATGCAGTAATTGAAGAAATCGAAAGACTTACTGCAGCAGGAAGACCAATACTCGTTGGTACAACTTCTGTAGAAATTTCTCAGTTCTTGTCAAAAGCACTTCAATTAAGAAAAATTCCGCATAATGTATTGAATGCGAAATTGCACAAAAAAGAAGCAGACATCGTAGCTGAAGCTGGTAGAGCTGGTGTTGTAACCATTGCAACCAACATGGCTGGTCGTGGTACCGATATCAAATTGCAAGGTGATGTAAAAGCAAACGGAGGTTTAGCAATTATAGGTACAGAAAGACACGATTCTAGACGTGTAGACAGACAGTTAAGAGGTAGAGCTGGTAGACAAGGAGACCCAGGAAGCTCACAATTCTACGTTTCTTTGGAAGATAACTTAATGAGACTTTTCGGTTCTGAAAGAATCGCAAAAATGATGGATAAAATGGGACACAAAGAAGGCGAAGTTATTCAGCACTCTATGATTACCAAATCTATCGAAAGAGCTCAGAAAAAAGTAGAAGAAAACAACTTCGGCATCAGAAAAAGATTGTTAGAATATGATGATGTAATGAACAAACAACGTGATGTAATCTACAAACGTAGAAAAAATGCATTGTTTGGTGACCATTTAAAATATGACATTATCAATACCATTTATGATGTAGCAGCATCTATCGTAAGCAATACAAAAGGTGGCAACCAATTCAAAGAATTTGAATACGAAATCATCAAATTCTTCACGATGGAAGCTCCACTTACTGAAGCTGAATTCAAAGCAAAAACTGAAAGAGAAATCACAGATATCGTTTTCAAAAAAGCTGAAGAAGATTACAAAAACAGATTGGTTTTATTGAAAGAAAATTCTTTCCCAATCATTGAAAATGTGTTCAAACAGCAAGGTCACATGTTCAAAAACGTACAAGTACCTTTCTCTGACGGAAGTAAAACACTTACCATCGTTACTGATCTTAAGCAAGCTTATGAAACTCAGTGTGAATCTATGATTAACGATTTTGAAAAGAATATCTGTTTAACCATTATAGACGAAAACTGGAAACATCACCTTAAAGAAATGGATGATTTACGTAAATCTTCACAAGGTGCAGTTTATGAGCAAAAAGACCCATTGGTAATCTACAAACAAGAGTCTTTCCACTTGTTCAGCGAAATGATGGATAAAGTAAACAAAGAAATTATTTCTTTCTTATTCAAAGGAGAAATCCCAACTTCTTAATCCACTTAACATTATATACATTTAAATCCGAAGAAAAATTCTTCGGATTTTTTTATGAAATTGATTGTAATCAAGATTTTCTGAGAAAAATTTTAATACTTTAGCAATAATTAAAAACAATACAATGAAAAAACTGATTACAATTTTTACTCTAACCGTAAGTACATTTACATTTTCTCAAAATTCTACAACTTTAAAATCAAATGACATCGTGATGAATCCTGTTGCATTAGTTTTAGGAGCGGTTAATTTTGAATACGAAAGAATTATTTCAGAAAACTCAGGAATTGGAGTTACCACTTCTTTTCTTCTTGATGACTATATAATAGAAGATAATAATGGGTTCAGTATAACACCCTATTATAATTACTATTTTGGTAAAAAAAGAGCCAACGGTTTTTATATTGGTGGATATTGCAGCATCAGCAGCGGAGATGTAGAAAAAACTTATTATGTTTCTTCTCAATATGGAGGATACACCATGTATACCACAGAAAAAGAAACCAATTTTGGTATCGGGTTTAAATTTGGAGGAAAGTGGGTGGTAAAAAATGACATTGTTTTAGAAATCGGAACAGGATTAGGAAGAAATTTTGGAGGTGAAAATAAAGTAAACACCACAGGAATGTTAGGAATTGGCAAAAGATTTTAACTATTATTAAAATAAAAATTAAAACAACAACGTTATTTCTAAATGAAAAAGTTTTTTATATTTTTGATGAGTATTTTACTGATTTCTTGTAACGGACAAGAAAATAAAGTTTCAAAGAAAAAAAATCTTAAAATGGAAAACAAAAATCTAGAATATGCTACGTTTGGTGGCGGTTGTTTTTGGTGTGTAGAAGCATGTTTTGATATGCTAAAAGGTGTAGAATCTGTAACTTCTGGCTATTCTGGTGGTCACAAAGAAAACCCTACTTACGAAGAAGTTTGCACTGGCGAAACTGGTCATGCAGAAGTAGTACAAATCGCTTTTGATCCTTCTGTAATTTCTTTTTCACAATTGTTAGAATCTTTTTGGTTCCTGCACAATCCTACACAATTAAACAGACAGGGAGAAGACATTGGCACACAATACCGTTCAGTAATTTTCTATCATTCTGAAAAACAAAAAGAAGAAGCACAAGTTTCTATGGAAAATTCAGAAAAATCTGGAAAATGGAACGGCAAATATGTAACTCAAATCGTTCCTTTTGAAAAATTCTGGGGCGCCGAGAAATATCACCAAAATTATTTTGAAATCAATCCTAATCAGCCATATTGCAGCGCTGTAGTAGGTCCAAAAGTAGCCAAATTCAAAAAACATTTCGGCGAACTTGGGTTATTGAAATAAAGAATAAACCTCAACTTTCGTTGAGGTTATTTTTTTGCATATTTTTCTAATATATGAGATGTTATTTCTTTGAGCGTCTTACCATTTTCTGGATGTTTGCCGTAATGTGTAAAAAATTCTACATGATTATTAGACTTATCATACCAAATTTTTCCTAGCGAATTTTCTTCGGTTAAAGTATCTGGTCTAGTAATTTTTCTCAATAATTTTGCTTCTTCATTTAATCCTAATACCTCTGAACCTTCAACCTTTTCATTACAAAAAATTTCCACATAACATTCTCCATTCCAATACATACATTCTTTTTTTCTTTCTAGATATTTCTCTTCTGGAATAGCCAAAATCTGTTTTGGAACATTTACAAATTGGGCTGGTTCTGGTTTTGATGGATTATTTTTTTCAATAATTACGGACTCTGCCTTTTGAATACTATTTTCTTCTTTTTCTCTTGAAAAAAAATCGCCTTTCTTAAAGATAAATCCAAAGACTAAAAAAATTCCAATTAAACCAAAACTATTACTGTGTTTGGTAATAAATTCCGGTAAAGTAAAAACGGGACTATTGGTAATATTAATAATAATATCCGAAAAACTTTTGGTCTCTTTTACAGATTCTTTTCCATCAATGCTTATTTTGATTTTAGAATTTTTAATTGGATTTTGGACTGTAAAATCTTTGAAATCTGCATATCCTAAATATGCACTCAAGTCATTAAGAATAGTTGTTTTAATCTTATAATCCTCATTACTCTCAACCAAAATTTTATAATAGGTTTCAAATGTCTTATAACTTAATGGGATTCCTAAATCTTCGAGCAATACTATCTCTAAATTTTTCAAAATTCCGCTAAATGAACTTTCTGTAGTAGACTTTCTAGCTTTCTCATAAACTTGAGAAACCAATTCTCTTTTTTGTAAAAAAAATTCTGACATCATTCTGGGAAACTTAGATGATTTAAACAAGGCATGAAGATAACTGCTTTTTTACGATAAAAATTATGGTTTTCCGTAAAATTCTAAAACTAATTTTTTCCAAAAACTTTCCAAAAACTTTCTAACACCTTCATCATAATTCGTAGTTAATTTGCCTCATAAATCGGTGATTAATAAATCATTACTAAACAAATTTACAAAACTGATTTTATTAATGGCGAAATGAAACGTTGATTTTTTTGAACTGGGAAGCAAAATTATTCTTCGTTTCATTTTCGCTAATACTTCCCAAAATTTAAGAAGCGCTTCTTTTCTAAAAACGTGTAACACCGCTTGCAATCTGTTTTGCAAGGAAGAACACTATTGCCAATTTTTTAAAAATTATAACAATGTTAGAAATTATTCTTATGCTTTTGGGATTAGCATTTCCTAATAGTGACACCAACACAGTAACTAGTGATAATCCAAACCAAACAACTATAGAAAATACACAGTCTGTAGATGATGGTTCTGGTGGAACAGGAGGAAACGGTGCTCAAAATCCACCTAAAACTCCTTAATTTTTTAAAAGAGCAGATTTTCTGCTCTTTTTTTGTAATTTAGAGTAAAATTTTTCCCGTTGAAAAAACTAATTCCATTTTTATTTTTAACCATTATATTTTCGTGCACTAAAAACACTGTAGAATCTGATTCTGCAAAAAATAAAACATATTTAAAAGCCGCAGACTTTAGAGATGCAGGCGAAAAAGACTCTGCTTATATTTATTATACATTAGCAAAAGATGAATTTTTAAAAATTAACGATTCACTTTTTATGGCAAAATGCTTAATCAACATGGCAATTATTCAGACCGACCAAGGCGATCATTTTGGAGGAATAGAAACTTCATTAGAAGCCGAAAAAATGCTGAATAAAAATGACAGCATCACCAAACAACTGAAATCATCCAATTATAACAACTTGGCTTTAGCAAGTGCAAAACAAGAAAACTACAAAAATGCCGAAAAATATTATGATTTAGCTCTTCAAAATTCATCAGAGCCAGAGTCTCAATACATTTATTATAATAATATTGCGAATAACTATTTAGATTTAAAGGATTTCGGTAAAGCAAAAGAATTTTACAAAAAAGCCCTAAAAACGAAAGACAGTATTGCATATGCAAGAACATTGAATAATCTTGGCAGATGTTTATTCGCCGAAAATAAAAACATAAATGTTTTAAATTATTTTCTGCAATCTCTCAAAATCAGAGAATCGAAACAAGATTATTGGGGCATGAATTCTAGTTATGCTACTCTAGCTGATTATTACAAAGAAAAAGAACCTCAAAAAGCACTGTTCTATGCAGGAAAAATGTATAACATCGCTCAAAAAATAGAAAGTCCAGACGATAGATTAGAGGCGCTAGAAAAATTAATCGCTTTAGAAAAATCAGACCATTCAAAAAAATATTTTTCTGAATATCAAAAGCTGAATGACAGTTTGCAAACAGCTAGAGCAAAAGCCAGAAACCAATTTGCACTAATTCGCTATGAAACCGAAAAAGCCAAAACCGAAAACATAGAAAAGGAAAATTATATCTTTAGACAAAGAGTAGCGATTGCATTTCTATTCACTGGTTTATTGGTAGGTTTATTTTGGTATTTAAGAAGGAAAAAAAGACTGGAACAAGAAAAAGAAATTGAGGTAAAAAACACTCAAATTAAATATTCTAAAAAAATACATGATGTAGTAGCCAATGGTTTATACCAAACTATGGTAGAAGTAGAAAATCAAGAAGAGCTGGACAAAGAAAAACTCCTTGATAAACTCGAAAAAATGTATGAAGAATCAAGAGACATTGCTCATGAAGACCTCAATGAACAATTAGAAAAAGAATTTTCGGTTAAGTTTTTTGAAATGATTTCTTCATATTCTTCACCTCAGCAAAAAGTTTTAGTGATAGGAAACGAGCAGAATATTTGGCAAAATGTTTCTCAGAATATACAATCAGAAATTTTCTATGCGCTTAGAGAACTCATGATTAACATGAAAAAACACAGTCAAGCAACATTAGTTTCGGTGAAATTTGAAAAAACTGAAAATATTTTAAAAATAAAATATACCGATAACGGCCTTGGAATGGGCAATGTAGGAAATAAAAAGCTTTCTGGAATCAAAAATACGGAAAACCGTATTGAGAACATTGGCGGAGATATTAATTTTGAAAAAAATCTTCAAAAAGGATTACAGGTAAATATGTCTATTCCAATTCATTAAAAAATGATGTTTAATAAAGTACTAATAGCCGAAGACCACGAAATCAGAAATCTAGGAGTCATCAAAACTCTAGAAGAATTACAAATCACCGATTATGAGTTTGTAAGTTATTGCGATGATGCTGTTTCTAAACTAAAAATTGCCATTTCAGAAGAAAAACCTTATGATTTACTCATTACGGATTTATCTTTTGACACCGATTTCAGAGAGCAAAAATTGACTTCTGGACAAGAACTCATCGCTGAAGTGAGACAATTGCAACCCAATATTAAAATCATCGCTTTTTCTATCGAGAAAAAACCTTCTATTATTGATGAACTTTTCAAAAAACATCACATCAATGGTTTTGTAAGCAAAGGAAGAAATGATGGTAAAGAACTGAAAAGCGCCATCAAAAAAGTTTTTGAAAATAAAATTGTGATTCCTCAAGAAATCATTAATTCCATCAGAAATAACTCATTTGAATTTACCAATTATGATGTGTATTTGGTAGAACTTTTGGCTAAAGGTTGGCGTCAACAAGAAATAGAAGACCATTTTAAAAACACCAATATAAAACCAGACAGCAGAAGTTCTATAGAAAAGAGATTAAGTGAACTCCGCGAAAGTTTAAGCGCCAAAAATAACACTGAAATGGTGGTACTTTGTAAGGATTTGGGGATTATTTAAAGAAGTTTTTTATATTATTAAAAATAAAATTTTAAAATTTGATTAAATATTTCTCTGTTTTACGGTTTTCCGTAAAATGGTATGGGAAAAAGTTAATAATTTTAAAATAAAAAATGAAGTTTCCATATTTCTTACTTTCAATACTTTGTCTAGTTGCAGTATTTAAGATGCCATATGGTTATTATACTTTTTTAAGATTAAGCATTTCAATATTTTCTTTAGTTCATATTTATCAAAATAGAAAAGATGGATATAGCATAATCAATATAACTTTATTAATAATCCTAATTCTTTTTAACCCCATCATTCCTATTTATCTCACCCGAAAAATATGGCTTCCTATTGACATTTTAGTTGGATTGTTTTTCTTTTTTATCCCTTATGTAAATTCAAAAAATGAAGAAAAATAGTATAGAAAAATTTTTATTTTATTTAAATTTTATTCGGATAATTATATTTCGAAAGATTCTCTTTTTCTTCAAAAAAATAAAGTCAAAAGGATATATAAATGTTGAAGTAGATGAAACATTTAATCATTCACTGATAAAAATTGAATACTTTTTTGAAGATTTATTGTATGTAGAATTACCCAAAGTTGGTAAACATTTTCAAAGTGGAACTATTTATCTACAGACACAAAACATAGCATTTCCATATTATTTCATCATAAAAACAACAAGTAAAAAAGAAAAATATAAAATTGAGTTTTCACCAGAACATCAATTAAATATGGATTCTATAAAAATTCTGAATCTTAAAAAAATTCAAATAGAGACTAAAAAACCATCAATAAAATTAAAAGAAAAATCACAATTAGCTTTTACTAAAATCAGTTCAGTTGACTTGAAAAAGATAACTATAAATGAAAAATCTATAAAACTTAAACACTCAATATTTAATAAAAACGACTACTATGAAAAATAACGACTTTTATCATTTACCCAAAGCTGGAAAATTTACAAGATTTTTGTGGGATTGTGCAGGAGGTGATAGATTTTTACTAGAAAGAGCAACCTATTCTGACCAAGTAAAATATATGTGTCTTGGCGGAATTGTACTCGCAACTGGTGTTATGGCAAGTTTAGCAGGAGGTTATGCCTTTTACACTATTTTCGCACCGAAATCTGCTGAAGTTCTAGATAAAATGAAAACAGCAGGAAACACTTTAGAAGTTCCTACTGATCCCTTGACCGTACTTTTATCTGTAATTTTTGGAATAATTTGGGGATTAATCATTTTTAATATTGACCGATTTATTGTAGCAAGTACAGGAAAAGGAGATGGTACGGAAAAAATTACGAGAAGTGAATTGGTAGGTGCTTTGCCTAGAATTTTCATGGGAGCAATTATAGCAATTACTATTTCTAAACCTGTAGAAATTAGAATGTTTAAATCTGAGATAGATGTAGAATTGCAAAATGCTCAAATGGAAAAAGAAAAAGAATTTAGAGATAAAGTAGACGCAGAATTTAACATTGAAATTGGAAAAGTTCAAAAAGAAATTAATAAGTATGATTCTGGTATTCAAGATAAAATAAATCGTCATAAAGAACTGGAAAGACAATATATAGAAGAAGTAAGAGATGTTACAGAAGGTCCAAGAGCAAGAGCGATAAAAAAACAAATGGATGCTGTTGCCAAGGAAATTGAAAACGCTCAATCCGCACCCGAATATCAAAATCTACTTGCCGAAAAGACTAAATTAGAGGAAGAGAGAAAAACAAAACTAAAAAACAGCTATAAAGTAGCAAGTGGTTTAGATGGGCTTGTAGAAAGAATAAAACTTTCTCATAAAGTTGCAGGAAATACTATCACTTTTTTCATCACACTCCTCTTTTTAGCAATAGAGTTAACACCCGTTTTCTTTAAACTCATGCTTATAAAATCTCCTTATGATTATATAAAAGATAATAATGATGATTTAATAAAAACTCATCACGGCATAGAAGTAAGATATGATTATTACAAAGACAAAGAAGGACTAGAAAGACATCTTGTAATTCACCACGATGCACAAAACCAAATGTATGAAAAATTAAAAATTTCCAGAATACAAAAAGAACTCACAGAATATGCTCTAGAATTATATAAACAACGAGAAAAAGAAAAAATTAATGAAAATTTAGATGATTACATCCAAAAAATGAGTTAATGAATATTTTCAAGAAACTTTTTCGTTCACTACACATCTTATCAGGAGAAGATTATGAAATCATAAGAAAACTCAATGTAAAAGAGATTAACTATAGTTTCAATTGGATTGGGTTTTGCGTTTTGATTATTAGTATTTCTTGTCTTGTAAGTGCTACTAATTTCATTTTCCATGTTATGGAAGGTGCACATAAATTTTTGAGTATTCCTATTGGAGTATTTTGGGGATTTACGGTAACTACCATTTATATCCTTTTGCTCTATACCATAACTCCACCATTGCTTATTGATAAAAGTATTCTAAAATCAAAACAAAAAAATTCTACCAAAAAAGCATTTGTTTTGGCGAAAGAATATCTCACAAAAATAGATGAATGGTTGTCTTTTTCAATGATTTTAAGAATAGGATTTATTCTAATTTTTGCACTTATCATTGCTCAACCGCTTAATGTGATTCTGTTTAGCAAATTAATAGAAAAAGATATTGATAATTATAGAATTGAATTCAAATCTAAGTTAATATTAGAAACGGACAAAAGTAATATTCTTCACGAATTTGAAATTTTAAAGGATTTTGAACATAAAGTTTCTTTGAAATTGATAAATGACACCTTAAATAAGGAAATGAAGGAATTAATTACCGAAAAAATAATTTCAGACCAAAATTTTCTTAATGACACCAAAAAAATTAATACCAATATTGAAAGATTAAAGGTTTCTCAAAATAACATACACGAAGTTCTTCTTAATCGTATCAATTTGCAATTAGAAAGCGATTCTGTATTTATTGACAAAGTTTCAGAACTAGAAAACAAATCAATAATCAGTGGAAATTTTCATCCTTATTTAAAAGAAATCAAAGAAATAATACTTGAAAAAAATAATGCCCACAAACAGATTTCAAAAGTAATTGATGATAATGATTTTTATTTGAGACAAATTATATTTCTTAATCAAAAGAACTCTTTTGCTTGGCTAAACAACTTACTTTTTTGTGGAATTTTCATTATCCCAATTTACTTAAAATACAATGTTAGAAAAATAATACCTAAAAAACAAAAGGCTTTTTACGAATACAAAAAGCAAATTGAAGAAGAGCTCGTAAAAAGAGATTATAATCATTTCAAAAGACAATTTTCTGAAAATTTAGAAAATTTCAATCGAAAAAGTATGGAAAATATTTTCCGAAATATTGAACCATTACTTGCTCAACTTGAAAAAATAAAACCTGAGAAAGCAGAAAAAATAAAATCTCAAATTTTTGAAAGAATGAACAGAAATTTTGAGTTCTATGAAATTTATGAAGACGCTCCTTTTAATCTTAAGAAAAAAGAAACCACTAAAAAAACAGGTGTAGTAGCAGATATTATAAACGATTGTCATAAGAATGGATAAATTTTACTTCGAAGAAGATGGCAGAAAATACAAGAAGGAGCGCTTTACTATAAGCACTCCAAGATATACCTATGTAAAAGGGAAATTCTGGGGAAAATTCTATTCAGACAAAGAAATAGATAAAGAATTAGAATATGAAGAGTTTTATAAATTTAAAATCTACGAAGGAGAAATAGAAATTTTAGAAACGTCTAAAAGTTCTTTTAAAAAATCTGCAATTTCTAAAAAAGCAATAAAAGTTCATGCTTCGCAAATGCCAGAAAAAACATTGTTTTTCCAAAAAAAGAACGATGAAAAAGTTTATTACGAATTAAACATTACAGAACCCTATTTTCAGAATTTCTCATTTTCAAAAGAATTACAACAAAACGAAGGTAGTGAAGCTTTTGGAACCATTACCGCAGATTTTTACGGCTATATTATTGATTACACTCATGTAGAAAAATACAAAAAAAGGTATGCGCTAATAAATTTGAAAAAATTTGTTCCACCTCCTCCTGAACCACCCGAACCACCTGAACCACCTGAACCAGAAAAAACTGCAAAAACATCTTTTAATCCTTGCACAATAATGCTTTTCATTGCTATTGCTGCATTGTTATTAAGTTTAATCTTTGGTTTTGCATTTGGAATCGTAATAAGCACTATTTTCTTATTTTATGTATTGTTTAATTGCTATTTAAGATTTTTAAAATATCTATTTTATGTATTGGGGTTACTGCTTTTAGTAGGTTTTATTTTTTCACTTACTAGAATTAATTGGGATTTTAGTCCTAAACCATATATTCCCAAAATTGTAGAAAACCATTACAAACCAGTTTTGAGAAAAAAGATTTTCTTATTAGAGAATAAAAAAGAAAAACCAGACTTTTTGATAGAGCAAGAGTTTAATTGGCGTTCATACAATAAAGAATTTTATACTGGCAAGTACGGAATAAAAAACTCTGATTTTGTAAATGCTAAAAATTTTAAAAATTCTTTATCAGAAAATTTACCTTATAGCAAGATTATTTATTCTATAAAAGAAAATGATAAGAATAATCTACAACAAGTTTATAGAATGTTTGATGCGATACAAGCAAAAAGAAATCTTTCTAAAGAAAAATTTGCGGAAATGGCAGTTTCATTTGTTCAAAATATTCCATACACAATGATTCTTCCTGGTAGTTGTAATGCTAAGGATTACAATTCAGAATATATAAGACAATATTTGCAAGATAAGAACGCTCCTTGTTCAGCATTTCAAAAATTTGGAATCAATACTCCAATTGAGTTCTTAGTTAATTTAAATGGTGATTGTGATACGAGAACTTTATTAGTTTTTACAATTTTAGAACATTACAACTACGATGTGGTTTTGTTATCAAGCGATATTTATCAACACTCAATAATTGGAATAAACCTTCCATACCAAGGAGCTAGATATGAATTTATGGATAAGTCATATATTTTTTGGGAAACCACGAGTTTTTCACCTCCTGGAATTATTGACAATGAAATTTCTAATACAAACAATTGGTACATCAGCTTAAAATCAAAATAATATGAATACACTAAAAATTTTTTCAATACTAATCATAGGAATTATAGGATTTAGTATTACGGTTTTTATTTCTTATAAAACATTCTCTAGAAAGAACACTAAAAATTCCACAGACTTTTTAATAAAATTAGCTTCTATATTTATATCTTCAAGTATTTTATTAAACCTTACTTTCAATAAAATATCAAAACTATATGACATTATAGATAATTCTAGTTTTAACTTTATCAAAATCATTACTATTTCTAAAACTAATTATGGAGTTAGTCCAGAAATGTTTAAAATGGTATTTCTTTATCTAGGAGTTCTATTTTTATTTATTTTTTTCTTTTCTTCTTTATCTAGAATATTAGTAAAAAAATTGATTCCGGAAAATCTTAATTCCGAAATCATGCAAGGCATTATTTTACTTACACTAACCATTTCATTTTACCCTTTAATTGAACAAATTCTTAATTCATTTTATTAAAAACTATTTCTATGAAAAATTTAAATTATCTTCTTTTTTTACTTTTATTAACTTCTTGTTTCAAAAAAGAAGTTAATGATTCATCAATAGAAACAATAGATTCTGCAGCAGCAATTGTAGATTCTGTAGCGGCAATAATTGATTCCGCTGCTGCATTAGTTGACTCATCTGGAACTTACACAGATCAAAATGCTATTACAGAAAATTTATCTGATTATGAGTTAGCAGAGAGAGAAAATACATCTTCTTCATGGAAACGTTTTTTAGAAAATAATCCTAATTATGAAAACGCCGAAGAAATTAAAGAGAAAATCATAAGATTAGAGGTTCAAGAAATTATGGCAGACCAAAATACTGGAACAATGCCAGAGTCCGAAAAAATAAGTAATCAAAACAAATCAGTCTCTACAATGGAAGTTTCTAATGATACAAATTGCGAACTTACACTAAGATATAGTGGCACAGATGCTATTATGATTACTATTCCTTCAAATTCCACAAAAAAAATAAAAATTTCTAGTGGGAGCTATTCAGTCGCCGCTTCAGCTTGTGGATACAATTATGCGGGGAGGGAAAGTTTAAATGGTGACTATTCGGTAACTTATTATATAGTAAACCAATATAGATAAGTCTTATTTAACAACTTTACATTCTACTTATAAAAACTCATTTGGAATAATTTTTGGAAGAGTTTTCCTGTTTTACGGCTTTCCGTAAGGAAAAGAATTCACCCTATCGTAAATTTACCAAACAGATAAACTAAAAACCATTGACTATGAAGCTTCACAAAAAATCTATGCTTAAATTATTGGCATCATGTAGCTACATTTTGCTTATGGCGGCCAATTTTCTTTTGGTTACGGAAATCATTTTGTACGTGCTAAAAGTTCAGAAAAATTTTCAAGAAAACATAGTGTATTTCTTTATAATTACTTTTATATCAACACTTTTCGCTCTTCAATATTATTTGAAATACGAAAAAAATCATTGATTATTTCTTGAAAAAGATAATCGTTAAATATAAAAACAAAAAAATACATCCAATTACGGAAAACCGTAATGAAACAAATTTTTATCAGAATACATTTGCAGAAGTAATCTTCTTCATACTCGATTTTTAGTAGATGCAAGTATAAAATTTTTTTATTAGACTAATAACTTTTATATAACAACACACTTGCATTAAGAGTAGAGTAAGTTTTAAACGGGGAATGGTGGGAGAAATCTCACCATTTATTTTATCTGTATTTACCCTTGGCTTTATTATATCTAAATAAAGTAGAAAACACAAACGAAAACATGAATGGCGAGAAATTATTTCCTCGCCATTTCTGTATGTGGAATATCATCTTCCAGATATTTTTTCCCAGTGTCTTGGAACCCAAAATCACTGTAAAATTTAATGAGATAATCTTGTGCAGAAATTCTACATTCTGTAGTATTAAATCTAGTTTTAATGGCTTCTAAAGCAAAACTGATAAGGGTTTTTCCTAGTTTTAAATTTCTAAACTCAGGATGGGTAAGAACTCTTCCGATGGAAGTTTCTGGATATTTTACACCTCCTGGGAAAATTCTGCAATACGCAACCACTTTCCCTTCTTTTTCTGCAAAAAGATGAAGGGCTTTCTGGTCATAACCATCTGCATCTAAGTAATAACAAGTTTGCTCTACTACAAAAACCTCTTGTCTCACTTTCAAAATCTCATACAATTCATGAATAGATAGCTCTTCGAATGATTTTATTTTCCAGATAATGTCTTTCATTTTAATAGAAATCTTTAAGCTTAAAAAAGTTTTTTAGGAGAACTTCACTTTATTTTTAACCAAATAAACATTGGTTTTTTCAATAAATTTCAGAATTTCATCGCCACCCATTTTCTTTTCGGCAGAAGTAATATAAATATCTGGTAAATCTTCCCAAGTTTCTAGAAGTTTGGTTTTATATACTTCTACATTTCTGTCGGCAGCTCCTGGTTTTAGCTTATCCTGCTTGGTAAAAACGATAGAAAACGGCACCCCATTTTCTCCGCACCATTCCATAAATTCTAAATCTATTTTTTGAGGAGTATGTCTTATATCAACTAAAACAAAAAGGTTTACCAAATTTTTTCTATTCAGAATATAATTGGTGATGAGTTTTTCAAAATCTTTTCTCAAACTTTTAGAAACCTTAGCATAACCATAGCCAGGTAAATCGGTGAGATACCAATTTTCATTCACCAAAAAATGATTAATCAGCTGTGTTTTACCAGGAGTTTGCGAAGTTTTTGCCAAATCTTTATGATTCATAATGGCATTGATTAACGAAGATTTTCCCACGTTACTTCTCCCGATAAAAGCATATTCAGGAATCGTAGGTTCTGGGCATTCTTGCCATTTCCCACTAGATTTTACAAAGTTTACAGTCTTTACTATCATATTCAAAAAATGGAAGCTTTTCAACTTCCATCATTATTTTTTCTTCTTAATTCTAAATTTTATCTTTTAACCAGTTGTAAAGAATTTCATTAAATTCTTCTGGTTTTTCCATCATCGCAGCGTGACCGCATTCATCTAACCAGAACAAATCTGAATTAGGAATTTGTCTATCCATTTCTTCTGCTACATCGGGTGGAGTTACTCCGTCTTGTTTTCCCCAAATAATACAAGTTGGCTGTTTTATTTTTGGCAAATCATGGAGCATGTTATGCTTGATGGCACTTTTCGCTAAAAGCACTGTTTTAATGCCTTTCATTCTATCATTTACCACCGCAAAAACCTCGTCTACTAATTCATCTGTAGCTACTTTCGGGTCAAAGAAAACTTCTTCTGTTTTCTTTTTGATATAGTCTCTGTCCCCTCTTCTTGGGAAGGTTTCTCCAAAACTTTTTTCATACAAACCAGAACTTCCTGTTAAAACTAAAGAATGGACTAACTCTGGATTAGCTAATGTTAGAATAAGGCCAATATGACCTCCCATAGAATTCCCCATTAAAGTTACGGGTTGTCCTATTTTATCTTTTATAAATCTTGCTACATATTTTGCGATGCTGGTAAGATTAGTATTCAGCACTGGCAAATCATAAATAGGAAGTTGTGGAACATAAACTTTATAGCCTCTTTCTGAGAAATAAGTAATCATTTTATCAAAATTACTTAAGCCTCCCATCAATCCGTGTAGAAGTACCATAGGATGACCTTCTCCGCTTTCTATAAATGTATATTTCTTCTCCTTTTTGGTATTAAAAATCATATAACGTATCTGTCAAACGCAAAAATACAAAAAAAATGGAATTTTGACCGGTTTTTGTTATGTTAATTTCATTTAAAGTATGTCAATTGGGCATACATCTACCCTCATATTACACTCATTTATTAACATTTTATTAATCAACAAGTTAGCTACATAAAGCTCTACAGGTAAAAAGTTATCAACATTAAGTTAAAAAGTGGGAAAAAGTGGGAAATTTTAGAAAATAATAAATAAATTTGCTCCAAATGATTCATTTCTACGAAACATATGAATGCAAGATTGATGACAAAGGCAGAATAAAGCTTCCTTCGTCATTAGTAAAACTATTGCAAAGTTCTGAGGATAAGAACTTTGTAATTAAGCGTGCTGTGTTTCAGAATTGCTTAGAAGTTTACCCAATGCAGCCTTGGGAAAAACTGATGAAAAAGATAAACGGACTGAACCGTTTCGTGAAAAAGAATGCGGATTTCATCAGAATGTTTACCGCCGGTGTAAAGAACGTAGAGCTGGATTCTTCTGAGAGAATTCTTATTCCAAAAGATTTAAAACAATTTGCCAACCTTCATAAAGAAATCGTGATTTCAGGAGCGGGTGAACTGTTTGAAATTTGGGATAAAGAAGCGTATGAAAAAGTAATTGCTACCAACGAAGTTGATTTCGGGAAACTAACCGAAGAAGTGATGGGCGACATCAATTTTGACGAAGAATAATCTCTACACCTCAATTTTTATAATTTTTTTAAATCTAATAGAATGTATCACAATCCTGTATTATTAAAGGAAAGTATAGACGCTCTCATCACTAATCCTGATGGAGTTTACGTAGATGTAACTTTCGGTGGAGGTGGCCATTCTCGTGAAATATTAAAAAGACTTTCCAGCAAAGGAAAATTATACAGCTTCGATCAAGATTTAGACGCACTCAACAATTCAATTGATGATGAAAGATTTACATTAATCAATCAGAATTTTAGATTTTTAGAAAACTCATTATTGATGTACGGTGTTACTGAAGTAGACGGGATTTTAGGAGATTTAGGCGTTTCTTCTCATCAGTTTGATGCTGCAGAACGTGGTTTTTCTACCAGAAGTGATGCACCTCTAGACATGAGAATGAACGTAATGCAACATCTAGACGCGAGAAAAGTAGTGAATGAATACGAAGAAGAACATTTGGCTGATATTTTCTACTACTATGGCGAGATAAGAGAAGCCAGAAAACTAGCGAGAGAAATTGCACACGCTAGAAAATCAAAGGAGATTGTAACGACTCAAGATTTAAAAAATGTGTTCAGTTATATTCCACAATTTAAGCAGAATAAATTTTTCGCACAGTTGTTCCAAGCGATTAGAATAGAGGTAAACCAGGAGCTAGAAGTTTTAAAAGAAATGTTGCTACAGTCTTATAAAATCCTGAAAAAAGAAGGAAGATTAGTGGTGATTTCTTATCATTCACTAGAAGACAGATTGGTAAAACGTTTCCTAAAAAATGGAATGTTCGAAGGCGAACCAGAACGAGATATTTATGGAAATTATGCTAAAGCTTTTGAATTATTAAAAAGCAAAGCCATCATTCCAACAGAAGAAGAAATAGAAGAAAATTCCAGAGCAAGAAGCGCAAAAATGCGTGTAGGAATCAAAATTTAATTAAAAACCAGACAAAGTCTGTGGCAAAAAGAGTAACATATAATAAAAAACCAAAGAAACTTACTTTCATGGATATCATGAAGGGAAACTTCTTAAACCGTGATGAAGTAAAAGTTCATTACAAATATTTTTTACTCATTTTTTCCTTGTTGATGATTATGATTTACAGCAATCACTTGGTCAACAAAAAAATAGAAACCGTAAACCAACTTAAAGAACAGGCAGAAGAATATAAATCTAGAAATGCTTACGCACAGAGCAGATTGATTAAAGTAAGAATGGAAAGTGAGCTAAGCAAAGAAATGGAAGGAGATTCTTTGATGTCTTTAGAAAATCATCCACATAAACTTTTAATAAAAGTAGACAGTTTAGAAAATGGCGATAAATAGTAATGAATATGATATCAAACGCGGAAAAGCGTTAAAATGGGGTTACCTTTTTGCAGGGGTAGCTTTCATCGTATTTATTATGTTTTTGGCGAGAATTCTTTTTCTACAAAATACCAATGTAGAAGAATTTGAAGACAATTATATCAGTAAAAATTACAGAGAAGCCACCTTAAAAGCTGCTCGTGGAAACCTTTTTGCATCAGATGGTTCTATTTTAGCAACCACCGTAATGAGATACGATGCGTATATCGATTTTAAAACCATCAAGGATTCTGTTTACGACAATAATATTGGCGCATTGACTGATTCTTTGAGTCAAATGTTTGGTAAACCAAGAGTTCATTACAGAAAAATCTTTGACGAACAAAAGAAGAAGAAAAATCAATATTTTTCTTTGGTGAGAGGTTTAGATTTCGACCAATATGACAGAATTAAAAAATTCCCAATTTTCAGTAAAAAGGATAAAAAAACTGGGAAATTTAAGAAAAACAGATGTCTCATTATCGATAGAAAATTCCGCAGAGAACTGGCAACTGCTCAAATTGGTGCAGGAACAATAGGAATGGATAACGAGATTGGAAAATCTGGCCTTGAAGGCGCTTTTTCTAAATATCTTACCGGAACAGATGGCAAAAGATTAGAGCAAAGAATCAATTCATCTCAGTGGAAACCAATTGATTACTGGAAAGTTCAAGACCCAATTGACGGTCAAGATGTATATACTACGATAGATTTAAGAATTCAAGATATTGCCCATTCTGCTTTAGAAAAACAACTGCTACATTTCGAAGCAGATCATGGTTCTGTTCTCGTGATGGAAACCGCTACTGGAAAAGTAAGAGCTATGGTAAACCTTAGAAGAAATGAAGAAGGGAATTATATAGATGCTTACAATTACGCATTGAAAGACGCTACAGAACCAGGCTCTACATTTAAGACGGTTTCGCTTTTAGCGGCAATGGACGATGGTTTTATAGATGAAAATACCAAAATCAACATTGGTGGAATCTCTTGGACTTATTACAGTCAAAAAATTACAGATTCTCACGCAGGTGGAACCTATGACATCAGTGATATTTTAGCACAATCAAGTAACATTGGTGCAGCAAAAATCATTACACAGCATTATGCAGATAAACCAGATGTTTTCTTAAAGCATCTAAAAAGATGGAAACTTTTTGAAAAATTAGAAATCGAACTTCCAGGTGTTACCAAACCTTCAATTGTAACGCCAGAAAATAAAAGATGGAACAAGGCTACACTAGCTTCTCTAGGATATGGTTATAGCGTGAGCCTCAATTTATTACAGCTTACCACTTTCTATAATGGCATTGCCAATAAAGGAAAAATGGTGAAACCGCTTTTCATAGAAAAAATCATGAAAGACGGTAAAACTTCATACGAAGCGGAACCTCAAGTTTTGGTGGACAAAATGGCTTCAACTGAGGCGATTAATCTAATGACTGCGATGCTTACCAAAGCGGTAGAAAAAGGAACCGCAAAAAGTATTTTTACGCCAAACATCAAATTGGCAGGAAAAACTGGAACCGCGAGATTTGAATATTGGAAACCGGGACCAACAAAATATCAGGCGAGTTTTGCAGGATTTTTCCCTGCAGATAATCCTAAATACACTTGTATTGTGATGGTAAACCAACCGAACACTTCAAAAGGATATTATGGATCTGTGGTTTCGGCGCCAGTTTTTAAAGAAATTGCAGGAAAAGTGTTCCTTAAAACACCTCTGAATGTAGAAAAAGAGCTTTTAGTAGATAAAAAGGTGAACCTTAATAAAATGCTAGAACCCAATGTAAAGGTAAATGTGAAAAACGGAGTTCTGCCTAATCTAAAAGGTTTAATGGGCAAAAACATTATTCCACAATTAGAAAATCAAGGTTACCGAGTTGATTATAAAGGTGTTGGAAAAATAAAAAATCAGTTCCCAATGGCTGGAACGGTCATTAATAAAAACCAAAGAATTTATTTGGAATTACAGAATTAATATGGAAAAATATTATCCTTTAGTTCCAATAATTTTAATGGGATTTGTTTATTTGATTTTAAAATATGAAAAAAAGAAAAGCAAGGAAGATAATAACCCTATGAATAATTTGAGAATTTTTCAAAGCTACATTTTACTCATAGTTTTATTTATAACTTTTTTGTATTTGATATTTAATTAAAATGATTTTATCAGAATTATTACATAAAATCCCAGTTTTAGAAACTTTTGGAAATTTAAATTCAGAGGTAGCAGAAATCGTTTTCGATAGCAGAAAAGTTACCGAAGGTTCGCTCTATGTTGCCATAAAAGGAACCGTTTCAGATGGACATTTTTATATTTCTTCGGCGATTGAAAAGGGAGCAAAAACCATTGTTTGCGAAGTTTTACCCGAAAATTTAATTGACAGTACTAATTATATTCAAGTTAAAAATTCATCTAAAACTTTAGGCAAACTCGCTTCTAATTTTTATGGAAATCCTTCTGAAAATCTGAAATTAATTGGGATTACAGGAACCAACGGAAAAACTACCGCTTCTACTCTACTTTTTGATATTTTCAAAAATTTAGGTTATCAAAGCGCACTCATTTCTACTGTAGAATACAGAATTGGAGATGAAATTATTCCTTCAACTCACACTACTCCAGATGTAATTCGTTTGAATCAAATGTTAGCAAAAGCTGTAGAAAACGGTTGCGAATTTGCTTTTATGGAAGTTTCTTCTCACGGAATTCATCAAGACAGAATTGAAGGTTTACACTTTGCTGTAGCTGGTTTCACCAATCTTACGCATGATCATCTTGATTATCATAAAACATTTGAAGAATATCTGAAAACTAAAAAGAGATTCTTCGACGAATTACCAGAAACTGCTGTAGCTATTACCAATGCTGATGATAAAAATGGAGATGTAATGCTACAAAATACCAAAGCGAAAAAGAAAGATTACGCTTTGAAAACTTTGGCAGATTATCACGGGAAAATTTTAGAAGTTGATTTCAACGGAATGCTTCTGAATTTCAACGGAAAAGAATTTTGGACGACTTTGACAGGAAAATTCAATGTCTACAATTTACTTTTGGCTTTTGCTGTTGCAGTTGAATTAGGATTCAATGAAGAAGAAGTTTTACAAGCGATTTCAACGCTAAAAAGAGTGAATGGCAGATTTGAAACCATAAAATCTGATGGCGGAATTTTCTTCATCGTAGATTATGCTCACACTCCAGATGCTTTGGAAAATGTTTTGGATTCCATCAACGAAATTCGCACAAAAAATGAAAGATTGATTACGGTTTTCGGTTGTGGTGGAGACAGAGACCATGCAAAAAGACCAGAAATGGGAAAAATTGCAACCAGAAAATCTACTTTGGCCATTATTACCACAGACAATCCGAGAACTGAAAATCCTCAAGATATTATCAAAGAAATTGAAGCTGGTGTAGAGCCGCAGAATTTCAGCAAATACACTTCTATTCCTGACAGAAGAGAAGCGATAAAAATGGCGATAAAGTTCGCTGAGCCCAAAGATATTGTTCTCGTAGCAGGAAAAGGCCACGAAACGTATCAGGAAATCAATGGAGTGAGACATCATTTTGATGACAAAGAAACGATTGTAGAGTTATATAAATTGATGTCGAAGTAATTTGATGATGAAAAAAATATTTAAAATATTATTAGCAGTCATTTCAATCGTTTTTGTAGGAGTTTTGATGTTGTATCTATTTACAAACAAGTTTGAAAGAAAGTTAAATGTTTTAGATTGTGAAGGTGTTTATTACAAAGGATTATTTGAAAAACCAAAACCAGGATATTTAGATTTTTCGGAAAATAATGCTAAAGTAGATGTTGCAAACTGTCTTTGTGAAAAGTACATAAAAAATAAAGATACGGCTTACAAAAAAGAAATAATAAAATTATATGATAACATTGGGTTAAAATGGGAAAAATATGAAAAGCCAAATATTAATGCTGATACAATATGTAAATATAGAGGTCAAATATTTATCCAAGCCTTTGACTTGTAAACATTAAAATTAAACAAATGCTATACTATCTATACGAATATCTTACCAATCACGGAATTCACATTCCTGGATTAAACTTACTGAAATACATCTCTTTCAGAGCGGCTTTTGCTGTGCTTTTGTCATTGCTGATTGCTCTGGTTTATGGTAAAAAAATCATCAATTATCTGCGTAACAAACAGATGGGCGAATTGGTAAGAGATCTCGGATTAGAAGGACAAAAACAAAAAGAAGGTACACCAACTATGGGAGGCTTAATCATTATTTTTGCCACCATTATTCCTGTCCTTTTATTTACAAAATTTAATATTTACGTTCTTCTTTTAATTGTTTCCATGCTTTGGATGGGAGCCATCGGTTTTATAGACGATTATCTCAAAAAAATAAAGAAAAATAAAGACGGTTTAAGCGGAATTTTCAAAATTATAGGGCAAGTTGGTTTAGGTTTAATCGTAGGAGTTACCATGTATTTTCACCCAGATATTACCATCAAAAGAAAATATGCTGATGCTCACGAAATCAACAGAACCAGCGTTTCACAAAACTTCGCTCCAGCCGAAAGAGAAACCATTTCTACTGTTCCATTTATGAAAAATAATGAGTTTGATTACAGCAAAATTCTTTTCTGGATGGACGAATCTTCACAAGAAGAATGGGCTTGGATTATTTTTATTCCACTGGTAATTTTCATTGTGACAGCTGTTTCTAATGGAGCCAATATTACAGACGGAATTGATGGACTTGCTGCAGGAACGAGTGTGGTAATTTTAGGAACACTTGCATTTTTTGCCTATCTATCTGGAAACATCATTTTCGCTGATTATCTGAATATTATGTTCCTTCCGAACATGGGAGAAACCACGATTTTCGCAGTTGCTTTAATTGGAGCAACCATAGGATTTTTCTGGTACAATACTTATCCTGCTCAAGTTTTTATGGGCGATACTGGTAGTTTAATGTTAGGAGGTGTAATTGCAGTTTTGGCAATTATTTTAAGAAAAGAATTATTGATTCCAGTTTTATGTGGGATTTTCTTAATCGAAAATCTTTCAGTAATGCTTCAAGTAGCAGTTTTTAAATACAGAAAGAAAAAATACGGATTAGAGTACGCTCAGAATAACAGATTGTTTAAAATGTCTCCACTTCATCACCATTATCAGAAAAGTGGTTTCCATGAAAGCAAAATTGTTAACAGAATGATTATCATAGGAGTTATGTTGGCGATTATCTGTTTAATAACACTGAAAATTAGATAAAAATTAAGTTCCGCAGGAACAAAAGATATGAGAACGTTGGTTTTTAATCCAACAAAATAAAAAGGTTTGAAATAAAAATCGAAATGGAAAAAATGAAAGTCGTAATTCTAGGAGGAGGAGAAAGTGGAGTGGGCGCTGCAATTTTGGCTAAAACTAAAGGTTTGGAAGTTTTTCTTTCAGACAAAGGCGAAATTAAAGAGAATTACAAAAAAGTTTTGGTAGAAAACGGAATCGAGTTTGAAGAAAAAAACCACGATGAAGAAAGAATTCTTGCTGCAGATTGGGTTATAAAATCTCCAGGAGTTCCTAAGAAAGCTGAAATGGTTCAAAAAATCAAAGCGAAAGGAGTCAGACTTTCTTCGGAGATAGAATTCGGTGCAGAATTTACAAATGCCAAAATCATCGCCATCACAGGAAGTAATGGGAAAACCACTACTACATCGCTCATTTATCATATTCTGAAAAATGACAACTTAAATGTAGGTTTAGGTGGAAACATCGGCAAAAGTTTTGCAATGCAAGTTGCGCAAGAGAATTTTGACTATTATGTGTTAGAAGTAAGCAGCTTCCAATTAGATGATATTCAGAATTTTAGACCATATATTTCTTTATTGTTGAATTTGAGTCCAGACCATCTTGACCAATACAATTACAACTACGAAGAATATGCTTTGGCAAAATTCAGAATTGCCGAAAATCAAGAAAATGACAATTATTTCATCTATAATAAAGATGATGAAATGAGTCAAAAACTGCTTCAAGAATTAGATTTAAGAGTGAAGCAAATTCCTTTCTCTATGAAGGAAAAATTAGAAGAAGGAGGTTATACAGAAGAGGAGAAAATTGTGGTAAAACTTCACGATGAGTTTTCTATGAAAATAGAAGATTTATCTCTGATGGGAACGCATAATGTTGCCAATAGCTTAGCTGCTTCTATCGCTGGTAAACTATTGAATATCAGCAACGAAAGCATTAGAAATTCTTTGATGACTTTCCAAGCGGTAGAACACAGATTAGAAGGTGTGGCAGAAATTAATGGTGTGAAATTCATCAATGATTCTAAAGCAACCAATGTAAACGCTACTTATTATGCTTTAGAAAGTATGAAAACGCCAACGGTTTGGATTGTAGGCGGAACAGACAAAGGAAATGATTATACAGAAATAGAAGATTTAGTAAAAAGAAAAGTAAAAGCGATTGTTTGTCTTGGATTAGATAATTCTAAAATTATAGAATTTTTCAAAGACAAAAAAGACATTATCGTAGATACTTCTAGCATGGAAGAAGCGGTGAAAACTGCCAAATCTTTAGCACAAAAAGGCGATACCGTTTTACTTTCTCCTTGTTGTGCAAGTTTTGATTTATTCAATAACTATGAACATAGAGGACAGTTATTTAAAGAGGAAGTTTTAAAAAATAATTAAAAAAGAGCCACGAAGTGGCGATAAGAAATAAAATAGGATTTCAATCCTATAAAATTAAGAATGGAACAACAAGAAAACAAATTTGAACTTTTAAAAGGCGACAAAGTGCTTTGGATGGTGATTATTTTAATCTCCTTCTTTTCCGTGTTCCCTGTATATTCTGCAAGTTCTAACTTAGAATACATTGTGCAGAATGGTACAACTACAGGACACGTTATCAAGCACATGTTTTTTGTTTTCTTAGGTTTGGCAATCATGAGAGCTGTAGGAACAGTAAAATACGAACACATCGGAAAACTGAGCAGTATCCTTCTCGGAATTATGGTGATTTTACTGTTTGTAACCATGTTTACGGGACAAAAAATCGACGGAGCGTCTGCTTCTCGTTGGTTAAAAATCCCAGGAACACCTATTTCTTTTCAGCCATCAAGCTTTGCATACCTCATGTTAATTATCTATTTGTGCAGATATTTAACTAAAAAAATTAAAAGAGAAAGACTTCCGATAGAGAACATATTTTACATTTTCGGGCCAGTTTTATTAGTTTTCATTTTGGTTGCAAAAGACAATGGTTCTACTGCTTTGATGATTCTAATGGTTTCTTTAGCAGTAATGTTGGTTGGTCAACTTTCCTCCAAATACATCCTTGGGTTTTTAGGAATTTCAGGACTTTTTGTGGGAATTTTCTTGTTTTTAGCTTTAAAAACAGATTTAATTGGCAGCAATCGTGTTCATACTTGGGTAAGTAGAATAGAAACTTTTGCCAATTCTAAGAAAAATGCCAATGTAGAAGACGAAACCGTAAAAGCAAAAAACTATCAGGTAAACCAAGCAAAAGCAGCCATAGTTCACGGCGGAATTACAGGAATGGGACCAGGGAAATCTGCATTAAAACAAATGCTTCCACAGTCTGCTTCGGATTTTATTTTCGCCATTATTGTAGAGGAATATGGTTTTTTTGGAGCATTAGCACTCATCACTTTGTATATGATTATGATGATTAGAATTGTGATGATTGCCAGTAAAATGCGGGCATTTTTCGGAAGTTTATTGGTGCTCAGTTTAGGAATTATGATTTTCGTGCAATTGGCAGTAAATATTGCTGTAGCGGTAAATCTTATTCCAGTAACAGGACAGCCATTGCCTTTAATAAGTTATGGAGGAACTTCAATGCTGGTTACTTATCTTCAATTAGGTATTATTCTGAATGTAAGTTCAAGAATTCTCACTTTCGAAGAAGAAGGAATGGGCAAAAAACAAAATGTAGAAGAAATAAATGATATAGCGTAGTGACAAGTCGAGACTTGTCAAAAAAATGATAAAGATATGAGCAAAAAATTAAAAGTTTTAATGAGTGGTGGTGGAACAGGTGGTCACATCTTTCCTGCTGTTGCAATTGCGCAGGAAATACAAAAACGTTTTCCTGATGCAGAATTTTTGTTCATGGGTGCCAATGGAAAAATGGAGATGGAAAAAGTTCCGCAAGCTGGCTTCAAAATTGAAGGATTAAACATTGCAGGGTTTGACAGAGGAAATCTTTTGGCTAATATTAATTTACCGTTTAAGGTGATTTCTAGTTTGCTTAAAGCTAGAAAAATCATTAAAGAATTCCAACCAGATTTTGCGGTAGGAACAGGAGGTTTTGCAAGCGGGCCTGCTTTATTCATTGCTGCGAGAATGGGAATCCCTACTTTTATTCAGGAGCAGAATTCTCTTCCTGGGAAAACCAATATTTTCAATGCTAAAAAGGCAAAAACTGTTTTCACTGCCTATCCGAATATGGAGAAATTCTTCCACGGAACGAAAACGTTATTTTTAGGAAATCCTATCAGAAAAAACATTATTACTGATATCATTGACAGCGATTTAGCGAAAGAAAAATTAGGTTTAGAAAAAGGAAAATTAACGATACTTTCAGTAGGCGGTTCATTGGGTTCTAGAACTTTGAACAACGGTTGGTTAGAAAACATTAATCAAGTTTTAGAAAAAGATTACCAACTCATTTGGCAAACAGGTAAACTAGATTATAAAAATATTTTAGAAGAAACGAAGGATATTAACAGCAGAAATTTACAAGTTGTAGAATTTATAAAAAGTATGGAAACGGCTTATTCTGCTGCAGATGTAATTGTTTCTAGAGCTGGAGCGATAGCGATTTCGGAATTGGCAATTGCTAAAAAGCCAGTTTTGCTGGTTCCTTTTCCTTTTGCGGCAGAAGATCATCAAACCAAAAACGCACAAACTTTGGTTGAAAAAAATGCTGCTAAAATGGTGAAAGACACAGAGATGAAAGAGAAATTCTGGAATACGCTTTCAGAAATTTGCGAAAACGAAGATTTGAGAAAAGAAATGGCTCAAAATTTAGATTTTTTTGCAAAACCAAAAGCAACAGAAGAAATTGTGAATGAGATTTTTAAAAATTTGAATATTAAAGAGTAAACGTCTATCATTCTGAGCGAAACAAAATGTAGAGAAGAATCTATTTAAAGATTTTTCATTCCGTTTCACTCCATTCAAAATGACAAAACGTAAAACATAAAAGAAATGAAAAACTATCAAAACTTTTACTTCGTAGGAATCGGTGGAATCGGGATGTCTGCTTTGGCTAGATATTTCCATGCTGCCGGGAAAAATGTTTTGGGCTATGATAAAACCGAAACCAAACTCACTACAGAGCTTCAAAAGGAAGGAATTCCTATCACTTTTGAAGATGCGATTGATGAGCAAATTTCGTCTTTGAAGAAAGAAGAAACATTAGTGATTTATACTCCCGCGATTAAAGTTTTAGGAATTTTAGATTATTTCAATGAAAATGGTTTTGAAGTTTTAAAACGCGCAAAAGTTCTTGGTATGATTACCGAAGATACCAATTGTATCGCAGTAGCAGGAACACATGGCAAAACCACAACTTCTAGTTTGGTAGCACATCTTTGCAAAGTGGCTAATCTTCCATTTTCCGGATTTTTAGGTGGAATTGCAGAAAATTATAAATCAAATTTCATCTTTAACGGAACAGAAATGTCTGTTTTAGAAGCAGATGAGTATGACAGAAGTTTCCTCAACCTTTCACCAGATTGGGCGATTATTACTTCTATTGATGCAGACCATCTTGATATTTATGGAGATACAGAAACCATAGAACAAGGTTTCAGAGATTTTGCAGATTTAGTGCCAGAAAACGATCAACTTTTTGTGAGAAAAGGTGTAAATATTGGCAGACCTTGTAAAACATATGCGGTAAATGAAGAAGCTGATTATTATTCTGATAATCTGCGCATTGTAGATGGTTGGATGATGTTTGATTTTCATGCGGGCGAACAAACCGTAGAATTTGCTTGGCAAATTCCGGGAACGCATAATGTGGAAAATGCAACTGCTGCGATTGCAGTTTTGCACAATTTAGGAGCAGATTTTACAGCTTTACAAGAAGGGATTTCTAGTTTTAAAGGAATTAAAAGACGTTATACCAAACATACTTTTGAAAACGGTAAGATTTATGTAGATGATTATGCACATCACCCTACAGAATTGAATGCGGTGATTGGTTCCATCAGAACGTTTAACCCAAATAAAAAACTGTTGGTAGCGTTTCAGCCACATTTATTCAGCAGAACCAGAGATTTTGCAGATGGTTTTGCAGAAAGCTTAGCTGCAGCAGATGAATTGTTATTATTAGACATTTATCCAGCAAGAGAATTGCAGAAAGATTTTGAAGGTGTAACATCTGATTGGTTGCTAGAAAAAGTACAGTTAGAGAAAAAAGAAGTGTGCAGTTTAAGTGAAGCTTTTGACAAAATCAAAGAAAAAGACTTTGATATTTTACTCACAGTAGGTGCAGGAAACATAGACACTTTGTATGACCCAATTATGAACTGGATTGGTACATTGAAAAAATAAAATTAGAAAAAAACTCGGAAGTAAGTTTATGAAAAACAAGTGGAGAATTCTCAAAATTTTTGTCACAGTAGCCATCTTCGGATTTCTATTGAGCTTCTCTTTGAAGAGATTCAATGATAGGAAAATTGATGAGCAATCTATCATTGTAAAATTAAATGATAGCTCCTCTCCTGTTTATTTTGTAGACGAAAAAGACATTAGAACCATTGTAGAAAGGTATAATTCTACAAAAAAAGTGGGCGATGTAGATATCCCGAGTTTAGAAAAAAAATTAAACGAATTGCCTGCAGTAGATAGTGCAAACGTTTACCTTAATCTAAACGGAAAACTGAATGTAGATATCAAACAAAGAGTTCCCGTTTTTAGATTAAATAATGGCGGAAAAGGATTTTATGTAGACAAAAAAGGAATAGAATTCCCAATTTCTAAAACATACTCTCATCCTTGCATGCTCGTTTCTGGCGATGTAAAGAAGAAAGAGTATAAAAAACTCATTGAGTTAATAGAAAAAATAAACAAAGACAGTTTCTGCAAAAATTTCTTTGTAGGAATTACAAAAGAAAACGGAAACTTCAATCTTGCAACCAGCGATGGAAATTATAAAGTAGAAATCGGTGATTTAGATAGAATAGATTTTAAAGTAAAAGGCTTTAAAACATTTGTAGAAAAATATTTGGTGTATCAAGCTCCAGAAAAATATTCTAAAATTTCTGTGAAATATGATAACCAAATCGTAACCACTCTTAATTCTGGTTATAAACCCGAAGAAGATAGTTTACAAACAAATGAACAAAACCTAATAAACACCGTAACAGGAACACAAAAACCCGAAGGAAAAACAACTAATTAAAAAAAGAGAACAGCAATATATGGAAACACATGATTATTCAGTAGGTTTAGACATTGGTACCACGAAAATTGTTGCCATTGTAGGCAGAAAAAATGCCCACGGAAAAATTGAAGTTTTAGGCGTAGGTAAAGCTAAAAGTTTGGGCGTTCACAAAGGAATTGTGAATAATATTTCTCAAACAATAAGCTCTATCAAAGCTGCTATTTCAGAAGCAGAAAAATCTTCAGGAGTTCCTATTCATAGAGTAACCGTAGGTATCGCAGGCAAACACATTCGTAGTCTGCAACACTCAGATTACATCATGAGAGAAAACCCAGATAAATATATCACAGATGAAGATATAGAAATCTTAAAAGACCAAGTAAAAAAACTGGTCATGCTTCCTGGTGAAGAAATCATTCACGTGCTTCCACAAGAGTACAAAGTAGATTCTGAAGGCGAAATCCAAGAACCAATCGGTATGCACGGAAAACGTCTGGAAGCAAATTTCCATGTAGTCGTGGGTCAAATGGGAAGCATCAGAAATATCGCGCGTTGCGTTCGCGAAGCTGGTTTAGAAATGGAAGCCCTTACTCTAGAACCTCTTGCCTCTTCAGAAGCTGTTCTTACTACTGAAGAAAAAGAAGCGGGAGTTGCCATCGTAGACATCGGTGGTGGTACTACAGATATTGCTATTTTTAAAGATAATATCATTCGTCATACTTGCGTTATTCCTTATGGTGGCGGAATTATTACAGATGATATTAAAGAAGGCTGTTCTATTATAGAAAAACACGCAGAGCAACTGAAAGTAAAATTCGGGTCTGCCGTTCCAGATTTAGAAAAAGATTCTACGTTTGTTACCATTCCAGGTTTACACGGAAGACCAGACAAAGAAATTTCTCTTAAATCTTTGGCAAGTATTATCAATGCAAGAGTAGAAGAAATTCTTGAAATGGTAAATACGGAATTAAAAGCTTATGGAGCTTATGAACAAAAACGCAAACTGATAGCAGGAATTGTGTTAACAGGTGGCGGCTCTAATCTTAAAAACCTTCGTCAGTTGGCCAATTATGTAACAGGATTTGATGCTAGAATTGGTTTTGCCAATGAATATATTGCCAATGACAAAAACCAATATCTGAAATCTCCTGAGTTTGCAACTTCAATTGGTTTATTGATGGAAAGTTTAAAAATTCATGATAAAAAACCTATAGAAAAACCTGTAGAAGAGCCAAAAATAATAGAAGTTCCTCAAACAGAAAAAACGGTAGAAGAAGTAAAAACTGAGGAGCAAGAAATTACACAACACATAGAGGAAGTGAAGAAGAATAAACCTACTTTTGGACAATCAATCCTTGAAAAAGTAAAAAAATTCTTCGAAGAAGTAGAATAATTAAAACGAATAACACTAAAATAAGTAAGTAACTTTTATACATCGAAAATATATGGAAAATACATTAAATACAGGGTTTTCATTCGATTTACCAAAAGGAAATTCATCTATCATAAAAGTGATTGGTGTAGGTGGTGGAGGTAACAATGCGTTGAAACACATGTACGAGAAAGGAATTCATGGAGTAGATTTTATCATTTGTAACACCGATGCACAAACACTAGATAATAACCCAATTTCTACAAAAGTTCAGTTAGGAGCTGCCATTACAGAAGGTTTAGGAGCTGGAGCAGATCCAGAAGTTGGAGAAAAATCTGCCTTAGAAAGTATTGATGAAATCAAAGCTGTTCTAGGCCATAATACCAAAATGGTTTTCATAACCGCAGGAATGGGTGGCGGAACCGGAACTGGTGCTGCTCCTGTTATTGCAAAAATTGCTAAAGAAATGGGAATTTTAACCATTGGTATTGTTACCGTTCCTTTTAGTTTTGAAGGAAAAAGAAGATTAGAACAAGCTGAAAATGGTTTAGAAAAACTTCGCAATAATGTAGATTCCTTAATTGTTATTAATAACGATAAACTTCGTCAGCAATTTGGTAACCTTGGCTTCAAATCTGGTTTTTCTAAAGCAGACGAAGTCTTAGCCAATGCTGCTAAAGGTATGGCAGAAGTGATTACTGGTTATTTCGATGTAAATATAGACTTCCGTGATGCGCGATCAGTTTTACAAAATTCAGGAACCGCTCTCATGTCTACAGGAACCGCTTCTGGCGAAAACAAAGCTGAAGAAGCCGTGAAAAAAGCACTCGATTCTCCATTATTAAATGATAATAAAATCACAGGCGCTAAAAACGTTCTTCTCCTTATCAGAAGTGGAAACGAAGAAGCTACTATGGATGAAATCGGCTTAATTAATGACCACATTCAGCGCGAAGCAGGAAACACTGCAGATATTATCTTCGGTGTAGGTACAGATGCAGAATTGGGAGATTCTATCAGCGTATTGGTTATTGCAACTGGTTTTGCAGCGGATGATCAAAAATATGCGGGTCCTACCGAAAAAATTAGATATTCATTAGAAGACACTCCTTCTTCTCCAAAAGTGAAGAGAGAATCACCATTTGGGAAAACTTCTTCTGAAAAATCTCAAGAAAACCCAATGCAAAATTCATCAAAAAGCATGTTTTTCTTAGATGATTCTAATGATAACAATACTCCAGACTTCCCTAGTAATTCTGTAAATCAATTTGCAGAAACACAAGCAGCTGTAATGGAAGAAAGAATTGAGGAACTTAGATTTTTTGAAGACGAAAGTTTAAGCATCGAAAGCAGTCATCAAACTTTTGAAGTAGAAGAACAAGAAAATAATGTTTTAGAATTATTTTCATTTGATGATGAAGACGTTTTAGAATCTCAATCTTTCACTTTTGAAACAGAAGAAAAGAAAACAACTATTATTGAAGAAACTCAGTTTAATGCTGCACAAGAAGTAGAAAATGTAAAACTTTCTGTGGAAGAAACCAAAGAAGAAATTTCTTTCATTGTAGAGGAAAAAACTGTGGAAACGTATAGACCAAAAGCAGAAACGAAAACTTTAGTTGAAGAAAAACCAATTGAGTTTACTTTTAAAATTGCAGAAGAAATAGAAGAAGTAAAAACCGTTTTTGAAAATAACACTGAAGAAAAAATCACTTTTATAGAAACTAAAATTGAAGAGGAATTTAAATTTATCGAAAAAAATACTGCTACAGAAAAAGTTCAGGCAAGAAGAGATAAATTAAAAGAGTTCAACTCTCGTTATCAGACGATAGAAAACGAAAATGAATTCGAAAATATTCCTGCTTTCAGAAGAAAAAACATCAATATTGGTCACGAAAATGCTTCTCAACAGCAAATTTCTAGTTTCCTTTCGGAAAACAACGGAAGAGTACAACTTAGAGAAAACAAGTTTTTAAACAAAGACGTAGATTAAAATTTTCAAAATTTAGAAAAAATGAGTTTAGAACTTACCATAAACGAAGCGATTAAAACCGCAATGAGAGAAAAAGACAAAGTTGCTCTTGACTCTCTAAGAGCCGTAAAATCTCAAATTCTCCTGCTCAAAACTGAAGCAAAAGGAGCTGATGTTTCTGCAGAACAAGAAATTGCCATTCTTCAAAGAATGATTAAGCAAAGAAAAGATTCTTACGAACAATTTGTTGCTCAAAATAGAAATGATTTGGCAGAGGTGGAAATGGCACAAATGAAAGTGATAGAACTGTTTTTGCCGGCTCAACTTTCTGCGGAAGAATTAGAAGCAGAAATTAAAAAAATTATTGCCGAAGTAGGCGCAGAATCTCTTAAAGACTTAGGAAAAGTTATGGGAACTGCTTCTAAAGCTTTGGCAGGAAAATCAGATGGAAAATCCATCTCTGAAATGGTGAAAAAACTATTATCATAATTAAATTTTCATATTAACGATAAAGAGCCGATGAAAAACTCATCGGCTTTTTTCATTAAAAAGGAGTCATTTTGTCTTAATAGATTTTTGGCATATTTTTGATAACAGAATTAAATAGAATTTTCCAAATTTTAATTATAAATTTGCACTACAAAATCTTGAATTTTCTAATCATTAAATAAAATATATATTATGTATCCAGCAGATTTAGTAATGCCAATGAAGGCAGAACTCACAGATAAAGGTTTCCAAGACCTTACCTCAGCAGAACAAGTAAATGATGCACTTAAACAACCGGGAACTACTCTAGTTATGGTAAATTCGGTTTGTGGTTGCGCAGCAGGAGCAGCAAGACCAGGCGTTATTTATTCTTTAACTGGTGATAAAAAACCAGACCATTTAACTACTGTTTTTGCAGGTTTTGACACAGAAGCGGTAGCAGAAGCTAGAAAACATTTTGCGCCATTCCCACCAAGTTCACCTTGTGTAGCACTTTTCAAAGATGGCGAATTAGTTCACATGTTAGAAAGACACCACATCGAAGGAAATCCTGCAGGTGCTATTGCAGCGAATTTACAAGCAGCTTACGAAGAATTTTGCTAAAATTTTCTCTAAAATAATCCTCAATCCGTTCTAAATTTTTAGAGCGGATTTTTGTTGCATTCAAATTACAAAATTCTCAAAAAATTTATTAAATTTGAGCAATGGCAACAAAAGCTCTCTTCAATATGGCTGTAAATTGGTTTATTCGACAAAGAATAGACCAAATTCAGAATTTCATGAAACATCCTATTGAAACTCAAAACGGAGTTTTATTTTCTCAGCTTTTTCATGCGGAAGAAACGGAATACGGCAAAAAATTCGGATTCAAAGACATTTCTTCTTACCGAGATTTTCAGCAACAAGTTCCTATCGTAAACTATGAAGAATTCGAGCCTTACATAGAAAAAGCAAGACAAGGTCAAAAAGATATTTCTTGGCCAGGAGTAATTCGCCAATTTGCTAAATCTTCTGGAACGACCAATGCCAAAAGCAAATTCATCCCTATTTCAGACGAAAGTTTAGAAGAGTGCCATTACAAAGCAGGAAAGGATTTAATTTCCATTTATGCAAACAATCATCCTGATAATCAATTATTTCTCAATAAAAATTTAAGATTAGGCGGAAGTGCAGAATTGTACGAAAGTTTCAATACTAAGTTCGGAGATTTATCTGCTATTTTGATAGAAAATCTTCCTTTTTGGGTAGAAATTACCACGGTTCCCAGCAAAAAAACTTCCCTCATGTCAGAATGGGAAACCAAACTAAAAGCCATCGTTTCGGAAGTTAAAAATCAAGATGTAGGAAGTTTAACTGGCGTTCCAAGTTGGATGATGGTTTTGCTTCAAAGAATTTTAACCGAAACAGGAAAAGGTAATATTTCTGAAATTTTCCCAAATTTAGAAGTGTTTTTCCACGGTGGAATCAGTTTTAAACCTTACAGAGAACAGTATAAAAAAATCATCGGCAAAAACATTAATTACTACGAAATTTACAACGCTTCTGAAGGTTTCTTCGGAATTCAAGACAGAAGTGGTAGTGACGAAATGCTTCTGATGCTAGATTACGGAATTTTCTATGAATTTATTCCTATGGATAAATTTGACCGAAATAATCTTCAAGCGATTCCTTTGGAAGAAGTAGAACTCGGCAAAAATTATGCTGTGGTTATTTCTACCAATGGTGGACTTTGGCGTTATTTAATCGGTGATACGGTAAAATTTACTTCCCTTTCTCCGCATAGAATTCAGATTTCTGGCAGAACAAAACATTATATCAATGCTTTTGGCGAAGAATTAATGATAGACAATGTAGAAACTGCGCTTAAAAAAGCTTGTGATGCCACAGAAGCTCACGTTTTAGATTATACTGGAGCGCCTGTTTTTATGAGCGAAGGAAAATCTGGAGCGCATGAATGGTTGATTGAATTTGCCAAACATCCGAATAATTTCGAAGCGTTTTCTAAAATTTTTGATGATACTTTGAAATCTATCAATTCAGATTACGAAGCGAAACGTTACCTCAACATGACGCTGAATCCGCCAATAATTCACACCGCTAAAGAAAAACTTTTCTATCAATGGATGGAATCTAGAGGAAAACTGGGCGGACAAAACAAAGTGCCACGATTGAGCAACGACAGAGAATACATCGATCCACTTTTGGAGTTGAATAAATAAAACCGTTCTTTTTTTTAACGGTTTATTTTTTCTATGCTTTTCTTAACATAAATCAATGACAAAACCGCTCATCATAACTTATCTTTGTAAAAAATTTTTTATAAAATGGAATTATTAGATAAATTAAAGTGGAGATACGCTGCAAAAGCGATGAACGGAGAAAAAGTAAGTGATGAAAAATTAGAAAGAATTTTAGAAGCAGCTCGTCTTGCTCCTACTTCTAGCGGTTTACAGCCTTTCGAAATTTTCGTGGTGTCTAATCAAGATGTTAAAAATCAATTAAAAGAAGCAGCAAGTAATCAACCGCAAGTTGCAGATGCTTCTCACGTTTTGGTTTTCGCAGCTTGGGATACTTACACTGCAGAAAGAATCAACTATATGTTTGATTTAACGAACGAAGTAAGAGGTTTTACTAATGATGGTTGGGAAAACTACAGACAATTTTTATTGAACACTTATGTTCCTAAATCTGCTGAAGAAAACTTCGTACACACTGCAAAACAAGCGTACATTGCTTTCGGTGCTGCAATTATTGCAGCTGCTTTCGAAGGTGTAGACGCTACTCCAATGGAAGGTTTCAGCCCAGAAAAAGTAGACGAAATTCTTGGTTTAAGAGAAAAAGGATTAAGAAGTGTTTTACTTTTACCTCTTGGTTACAGAGACACTGAAAAAGACTGGTTAGAAAAACTTGAAAAAGTAAGAAAACCTAAAGATAAATTTATCACAGAAGTGAAATAATAAAAAAATCCTCAGAAAATTCTGAGGATTTTTTTAGTTTTTATTTACAGTTTTTCTCATAATAATCTACGAAAACAAAAACATCTTTTTTGAATTTAATTTCTTCATTTTCATAAGCTGTTATGAGTTTGGGACATTTATCAGAAAAGAAATCTTTAATTCCTTTTTTTGTTAAACTTTTCATTCCTATAGGAACAACCAAACCTCCTTCAAACTTCATAGCAATTAGAGTTGCTTCTTTTTCATCTTTATATCTGAAAAAGAATGAAGTATCTTCCGATCTTTTCACGGTGTAATTTCCAAAAGCCGCCTTATCATAAAAATCAGAAGTTTGAGCATAAACTGAAACATCTCCTTTATATAATAAGTACAAAAAGGTTTCTGAAGACATTCTACCTTGAGTTGCTTTTAGTTTTTCTGCTTCAGCTTCTTTACCTGTTTTTTCATCATAGTAATGAACTTTTTGCAGGTTTTTCAACTCCAATTTTTCTTTTTTACCATCAAGCGTTGACTTAAAATTGATGCTTGATTTGTCGGTAGTTACTGGTTCTGCATAACCAGACTTTACACTTCCATTACTCAAAGTAACTTCTGCCTTATAATATTGCGCAAAAGAGATTTGAGCAATGAATAGCATTACTAATGGTATTAGTTTTTTCATTTAAAAATATATTTATTTGTTAATTTTTCCATTCTACCACCGCTCTAATAAAAGCTTCGGCGTTTTCTAAAGGAATGTTTGGTAAAATTCCGTGACCTAGATTAGCAATGTATTTGTCTTTGCCAAATCTATCAATCATTTCATGAACCATTTTTCTAATCACTTCTGGTGAAGAGTGCAATCTTGCAGGATCAAAATTTCCTTGAAGAGTGATAGAATTATTGGTGAATTTTCTTGCTAATTCTGGAGTAATCGTCCAGTCAACACCAAGAGCAGAAACTTTAGATTTCGTCATTTCTTCTAGAGCATACCAACAACCTTTTGCAAAAACTACAACGTGAGCTTCTGGAGCCAAAGCTTCTACAATTTGGTTAATGTATTTCCAAGAAAACTCTTGATAATCTTCAGGAGAAAGCATTCCGCCCCAAGAATCAAAAATCTGTACGGCAGAAACTCCGCTTTGTACTTTTCTCTTTAAATAAGCGATGGTTACGTCTGTAATTTTTTGTAAAAGCAAATGCGCTGCTTCTGGTTGAGTAAAGCAAAATGACTTCGCAATGTCAAAAGATTTAGAACCTTTTCCTTCAACACAGTAGCAAAGCAAAGTCCAAGGTGAACCAGCAAAACCAATTAAAGGAATTTCGTTTTCTAATTTCTGTAAAGTGATGTCAATTGCATCATAAACATATTTCAGATTTTCTTCTGCTCCTTCTACTTGCAGATTTTGTACTTGTTCTAAAGTTCTTATTGGTGTGTCTAACCATGGTCCAACGGATTCTTTCATTTTGAAATCAATTCCCATCGCTTGTGGAACTACCAAAATATCAGAAAATAAAATCGCTGCATCTAGCGGAAATCTTCTAATCGGTTGAACAGTAATTTCTGCTGCCAATTCTGGAGTTTGACAACGCGTGAAGAAATCATATTGGTCACGAAGTGCGATGAATTCTGGCAAATATCTTCCTGCTTGTCTCATCATCCAAACCGGTGGTCTTTCTACAGTTTCGCCTCGTAATGCTCTTAAATATAGGTCGTTTTTTATCATTTTTATTATTTTACTTCTCACGGATTACACAGATTTTCACAGAAAATAAATTCAACATTTCGATTTCTTAGTCTTTAACTGATTTACTTTCAATCAATGAAAG
>CAZHCK010000004.1:0-59771 GCA_964530915.1 uncultured Cloacibacterium sp.
AAGTAATTTTATTTCTCTAAATTTTAAATTTTTGCAAATATAGGTTTTCTAAAAAAGAAAAAAATCACCAAAAATATTTTGATGATTTTGATAATATCTATAATGTAGAATTTTTATTTATTATTGGCTCTGATGTATTTTTCTATTGCCATCGTCATAGATGGGTTTTCTTTAGTAGGAGCCATAACGTCTATTTTTAAACCAGCTTCTTCTGCTGCGTTTTGGGTAGTTACTCCGAAAACTGCAATTTTTCTATCTCCTTGTTCAAAATTTGGGAAATTATGGAAAAGAGATTTGATTCCTTGGTGAGAGAAAAACACAAGCATGTCATATTCTTCTACTTTTACATCAGATAAATCGCTTGCTACAGTTCTGTACATTACTGCTTTAGTCCAGTCAATTCCTGATTGGTCTAAGATTTTAGTTGTTTCTTCTGTTACTACATCAGAACATGGAAGAAGGTATTTCTCGTCATGGTGTTTTTTGAAAAGTGGCAATAAATCTGCCATTGATTTTTCACCAAAAGAAATTTTTCTTTTTCTGTAAATAATGTGTTTCTGAAGATAATTCGCAATAGCTTCTGATTGGCAAATATATCTCATATTATCAGGAACAGAGAAACGCATTTCTTCTGCTAATCTGAAATAGTGATCTATTGCATTTTTACTAGTAAAAATAACACCTGTATAGTGAGAAAGGTCAATTTTTTGAGTTCTTAATTCCTTAGCATCTACACCTTCAACATGGATGAAAGGTCTGAAATCAATTTTAATTTTTTCACTTTTAGCCATCTCTAAATATGGTGAAGAATCACCTTGTGGAGCAGGCTGAGAAACCAAAATAGATTTTATTTTCATTCTTTAACTTAATAAAACGATTTATAAAAACCAAAATTTCCAAAGGACCAATATTGGTAGAATTTGGAGAGTGCAAATATACAAAAATTTATAATACCATTGTCTAGGCAAAATTTGCTGAGGATGAAACAGATAGATTAATATTTTGATGGTAAATGCTATGAAAATCAAGCTACTGTAGTAAACAAAGGTATTAGAAGTTTTGAAATGCAGGTAATAATGGAGGAAACTTATGACCAAAATCACCAAAGAATACACCATAAAATATTTCTGCGCCACAAAAGAATATCTGCCGAATCGTTCTAATTGATTAATGCTTCCGTAGAACAAATAGACGAAAATGTTTTTAATAAGTTGAAAAAGAAGGAGTGAAACGAGAACAAAACCAAATTTGTTAAACGTAATTCCTGCAACAACTAAATTTTGGGTAATAAATTTCGGGACAATTGGAATGAATTGCGAAAACAGCACCGAAAAACTTACAGAAAAAAGTATAGTAGTGAAAACCCAACTTAAAGTGTTATTGTTTGAGTTTTCATAAGGTTGTAAAATAAATTCGATTAAAGTTACATCTCTGTGCAGGGTTTTAAATATTATAATATAAGACAAAATAATGCCTATTATACAGTAAATTACCCAGTCATGATGTTCTACAACTCTTATCAATTTATTAGATTTTTTGCAAAAGTAAGAATTTTAAGGAATACATTTTGATATAAGGCTATATTAAATAATTATTTAAAACCTTAAAAACATTATCTTTGCATTTTCTTATCTCTATGAAAAAATTAGTCATTATCCCAACCTACAACGAAAAAGAAAATATAGAAAACATTATTAAAGCGGTTTTTGCTTTAGAACAAGATTTTCATGTTTTGATTGTAGATGATTCATCACCAGATGGAACCGCAGAAATCGTAAAAAATATGCAGCATGAATTTCCGCATTTACTACATCTTACCATAAGAAAAGTAAAAGACGGATTAGGCAAAGCTTATATTCATGGTTTTAAGTGGGCATTAGAAAATGGTTATGACTACATCTTCGAGATGGATGCAGATTTTTCGCACAATCCTAATGATTTGCCTAAATTATTCGATGCCGCACAAAAAGGGGATATGAGCATCGGTTCTAGATATTGTAAAGGTGTAAATGTGGTAAACTGGCCTATGTCTAGAGTTTTACTGTCGTATTTCGCTTCTAAATATGTGAGATTTGTTTTAGGTATTCCTATTTTTGATACCACTGCTGGTTTTGTATGTTTTTCAAGAAAAGTTTTAGAAAATATCGGTCTAGACCAAGTGAAAATGACAGGGTATGGTTTTCAAGTAGAGATGAAATACAGAGCCTACAGAAAAGGTTTTAAAATAAACGAAGTTCCTATTATTTTCACAGATAGAACAGAAGGAGAAAGTAAAATGAGTGGCGGAATTATAAAAGAAGCCATTTTTGGAGTAATTAATTTGAAATTAAAATCTATCTTCGGTAAAATATGAGAAGACTCCTCGTTTTTTTTATAATATTTTCACTGTTTTCCTGCGAAAAAATTGTAGATAAGCCCAAAAATCTTATCGAAAAACAAGAAATGGCAGGAATAATAGCAGATTTTGCTATTTATGACCAAACTTATACGGTAAAACCAGATGCTAATATGGAATTGGTAAGCAGATTTGTTTTGAAAAAACATAAAATAGATGCTAAAACTTACCGAGACAGCTATAAATATTATATTTCTAATCCAGAGGAAATGGATGACATCTTTGCAGAAGCTAAAGAAATCATCTTAGACAAAGATCCGAAATTAGAAGATTACATAGAAAAAAAGAAAAAGGAGAATCCTAATCTCCCAGAATTTTTAAGATAAAGTACCAAACTTACTTTTATAAAATAATGCAGAAATTTTTTGAAGTTGAAAAAAACACTTCCGGAAAAGCAAGAGCCGGAAAAATAACTACAGACCACGGCGAAATTCTTACTCCTATTTTTATGCCAGTAGGAACAGTAGCTTCTGTAAAAACAGTTCATCAGCATGAACTAAGAGAAGACATAAAAGCACAAATCATTTTAGGCAATACTTATCATTTATATTTAAGACCAGGCATGGAAATCATGCAAGAAGCAGGAGGTTTGCATAAATTTATGAATTGGGAAAAACCAATTCTTACCGATTCTGGTGGTTATCAGGTTTTTTCACTTTCTTCGAGCAGAAAAATGACAGAAGAAGGCGTGAGATTTAAGTCGCATATTGATGGAAGTTACCATTTCATATCTCCAGAAAAATCTATGGAAATTCAGCGTCAGATTGGAGCAGATATTTTCATGGCTTTTGATGAATGTACGCCTTATCCTTGCGAATACAATCAAGCAAAACTTTCAATGGAACTTACGCATCGTTGGTTAAAAAGATGTATTGATTGGACCAATGAAAATCAAGAAATTTACGGTCATAAACAGCACCTTTTCCCAATTGTTCAAGGTTCTACATATTCTGATTTGAGAAAAATTTCAGCAGAAGTAATTTCTGAAGCTGGAGCTGATGGAAATGCCATTGGTGGACTTTCAGTTGGGGAGCCAGAAGAAGAAATGTACAGAATTACTAATGAAGTAACCGATATTTTGCCACAAGATAAGCCGAGATATTTAATGGGAGTTGGTACGCCTTGGAACATCATCGAAAGCATTGGTCTGGGAATTGATATGATGGATTGTGTAATGCCTACCAGAAATGCCAGAAACGCTATGCTTTTCACTTGGCAAGGCGTTATGAACATGAAAAATAAAAAATGGGAAAAAGATTTTTCTCCATTAGATGAATTCGGGACGAGTTATGTTGATAGAGATTATTCTAAAGCATATGTTCGTCACTTATTTGTAGCCAAAGAATATTTAGCAAAACAGATTGCTTCTATTCATAATTTGGCATTTTATTTAGATTTGGTAAAAGTTGCTAGAGAGCATATTATTGCTGGAGACTTCTACGAGTGGAAAGAACAAATCATTCCACAGTTGAAACAAAGACTTTAAAAACAATTTCGTAGTTTTATAATTGAACGATTTTAGAATTCAATGAAAATTTTAGATAGATACATCCTTAAAAAATACTTAGGAACTCTTGCTTTCATGCTGGTGTTGCTTTCTGTTATCATTGTGGTAATAGATGTACAAGCAAAATCTCCAAGAATTGAGAGTAACGGTTTTACGGTGGGTTATTTTTTGATAAATTTCTACCCATTTTTGATGGTGTATTATCTGATTACATTCTTTTCAATCTTGGTTTTCATTTCGGTAATTTATTTTACCTCTAGAATTGCAAATAATACAGAAATTGTAGCTTACATCAGTAGTGGTGCGAGTTTTCACCGTTTTGCGAAACCGTATCTTATTGCTGCGCTCATTATTGCCACAGCAATTCTTGCAGTGAACCATTTTATTTTGCCTTGGTCTAATATCAAGAAAAATAAATTAGAAATCTACACCATGAACACCACAAACCGTGAAAAATTTACGGCAAATGCACAGATTTCTACTCAGCTGAATCCTCAGGAATATATTTTTATCAATAGTTATAACCGCCAAATGAACAGAGGTTCTGGTTACCTGTATCAGAAATTTGATAAAAACAAAAAACTGCTTTATCAAATTAATGCCATGGAAATTTATTGGGACGAGAAAAAGAAAAACTTTGTCATCAGTAATTATTTAGAAAAAAGAATTGATAAAAACGACCACGAAATCTTGACAAATGGTGATACCAAAACACAAGATTTTAAACATACACCAGAAGAATTATTCCCGAATGAATTATTGGGTCAAAATAAAACCACTCCAGATTTAATTAATTTTATCGAAAGAGAGAAGGAAAAAGGAAACAGCAATATCAATGCTTATCTCAATGAACTTCATCAACGAACCGCGATGCCAGTTTCTATCATTATTCTTACCTTTTTAGCGCTTTCGCTTTCTTCGCAGAAGAAAAGAGGAGGTTTAGGAATGAATTTAGCCATCGGGATTTCATTGGCATTCGTTTTTGTATTCTCATTTGAAGTGCTCAAAATTGTAGCCTCTGGTAATAACTCCATTCCGCCACTTTTGGCGATGTGGTTGCCGAATATTGTTTTCGGAGCATTGGCATTTTACCTCTACATGAAGAGAGCTAATCAATAAAGCAGTTCAATTTCTTTGTGGAAAAATTTTTGTAAACCTTCGTTTTCTAGGTCAATCCAAATATAGCCACTTTCGTCTACGTTTTGAATTATGCCATTTTGTCGCACCTTGTTTTTTTCAAAAACAGAAACTTCATTTTTGCGATAAAGATGTAGCTGATAAAGTTCTAAAATATTATTGGGAATTTCTTTTTGAATCAAATGTTCAAACAAATACTGATGAAGGCTTTCTGTAAAGGGTTTCAGCTCAAAAGACAGTCTGGTTTGGCTTAGAACTGAACCTGCTTTTGGTAGATTTTTGAAATTTTCTTGAAGAATATTAATGCCGATTCCCACCACGAAATAATTTTTATTCTTTTCGAAAAGCATTCCACAGATTTTTTTGTTTTTGAGAATCAAATCATTAGGCCATTTAATTTTCACCTCAGTTTTTGTCAAATTGGCAATAAAATCTCTCACAAGAATTGCGGTATAGAAATTGAAGCAAGTATCAGAAATATTTATGTTTTTGGTTTTTAGAGCAAATGAATAGGCGAGGTTTTCCTCGGGTAGGTTTTCCCAAGAATTTCCGTACTGTCCTCTTCCTTTGGTTTGATTAAAGGTATAAACCGCTAAAAAATCTTCAGAAAGATAATGCTGATTGAGAAAATCTATAAGCTCATCTTGCGTAGAAGCACAATTATTGAAGTAAATTAGACTGTTCATTTAACAAAACTTTAAGTAACCTTAATCACCAAAAACTGAATAAAAAACAATAAATTTGCAATTAAACATATATTTTTGAATGAGTAAAAATACAGAAAAAGAAGCATTAATCGCTAAAATTGTTGATGCAATACAAGACACAAAAGGTGAAGACATTAAAATACTAGACCTTACTAAAATAGAAAATTCTGTGGCAGATTATTTCGTGATTTGTAGTGGTAATTCTAATACGCAAGTATCTTCTATCGCAGGAAATGTAGAAAAAAAAGTACGTAACGAACTCCAAGACAGACCTTGGCATGTAGAAGGAAGCGAAAACGCAATGTGGGTTTTAGTAGATTATATTTCTGTAGTCGTTCACGTTTTCCAAAAACATATCAGAGAATATTACGATATAGAAGAACTTTGGGGAGACGCCAAAGTGATTACCGTAGAAAATTAATATTAACCTAAAATAGTATCCTGATGAAGTTATCTGAATTTCTATCAGGATTTTAATGATTATAAAATGAAAGAAAAAAGTAGTTTCAACTGGTTTTATCTGGTGGTTTTTGCAGTATTAGCCATCACCATTTATCCGTTGCTCAATCTTGATCCGCCTCAGTCTATCAATGAGAACGGATTTTTCACTTTGCTGAAAGAAAACAAGGTAGAAAAAGTAATTGTGTACACAGATACGCCTAGAGCAGATGTGTTTCTTACCAAAGAAGCCAGAGCTGCAATGGTGAAAAATGCTAAAAAAGACACTCAGAATCTTTTGCCAGCAATGCAAGAGCAAAAACCAGATTTTGATTTCAATTACGGAAATTTACAATACTTCCAAGAGAAATTTGACAATTTGAAAAAAGAAAATCCTCAGGTTAAAACGCAATATGATTTTAAAACTGCAGGTTCTCCTTTTCAAGATATTTTAATCCAAGCTTTAATTTGGTTTGGAATTATGGCTGTTATTTATTATTTCCTTTTCAGAAAAATGGGAAGCGGAGGCGGACCTGGTGGACAAATTTTCAGCATCGGTAAATCGAGAGCTAAACTTTTTGACGAAAATGAAAAAGTTCAAGTAACATTTAAAGATGTTGCAGGTCTAGAAGGTGCTAAAGAAGAAGTACAAGAAGTAGTAGATTTCTTGAAAAACTCAGAAAAATATACAAAATTAGGAGGTAAAATACCGAAAGGTGTTCTTTTAGTAGGTCCTCCAGGAACGGGTAAAACCTTATTGGCAAAAGCAGTTGCTGGTGAAGCAAAAGTTCCTTTCTTCTCGCTTTCTGGTTCAGATTTCGTAGAAATGTTTGTGGGAGTTGGTGCTTCTAGAGTAAGAGATTTATTTGCTCAGGCTAAAGCAAAATCTCCAGCTATTATTTTCATTGACGAGATTGATGCGATTGGTAGAGCTAGAGGAAGAGGCGGATTACAAGGTGGAAGTGACGAGAGAGAAAACACGCTAAACCAATTGCTCACAGAGATGGATGGTTTCGGTACAGATACCAACGTTATTGTAATGGCGGCAACCAACAGAGCTGATATTTTAGATAAAGCATTGATGAGAGCAGGTCGTTTCGACCGTTCTATCTATGTAGATTTACCAGAAATGCACGAAAGAAGAGAAATTTTTGATGTGCATTTGGCTAAAATTAAATTAGCTCCAGATATTGATAGAGATTTCTTGGCAAAACAAACTCCAGGATTTTCGGGTGCAGATATTGCCAATGTTTGTAACGAAGCAGCGCTTATTGCCGCGAGAAACAATCATGAATTTGTTACAAAACAAGATTTCTTAGATGCTGTAGACAGAATTATCGGTGGTTTAGAAAAGAAAAACAAAGCGATTAAGCCATCAGAAAAGAAAAGAGTGGCTTTCCACGAAGCGGGACACGCTACGATTTCTTGGTTAGTAGAACATGCGGCGCCTTTGTTAAAAGTAACAATTGTTCCAAGAGGAAGAAGTTTAGGTGCAGCTTGGTATTTACCAGAAGAACGTTCATTAACTACTACAGAACAAATGCTAGATGAAATGTGTGCTACTTTAGGTGGTAGAGCAGCAGAAGAAGTAGCGTTTGGAAATATTTCTACAGGTGCGCTTTCGGATTTAGAAAGAGTAACGAAACAAGCTCAAGCAATGGTTACGATTTATGGTTTGAGCGAAAACATCGGTAATATTTCTTACTATGACAGTTCTGGTCAGTCAGAATACAGTTTTGGTAAGCCTTATTCAGAAGAAACGGCTAAGAAAATAGATGTGGAGATTAAAGATATTATCGAAAATCAATATCAAAGAGCGGTAACCATTCTTCATGAAAATAGAGATAAGTTAGATGCTCTTGCTCAAAAGCTTTTAGAAAAAGAAGTAATCTTCAGAGAAGACTTAGAAGAGATTTTTGGCAAAAGAGCTTGGGATCCTGAATTAACAGAGCGTCCTGTCACTGAAGCGGTAGTAGAAAATACTCCAGAAAACACTTCTAGTGAAGAGTCGCAAGAGTCTCAAAATTAAGAGTTTACATTCATTTATATAGAAGTTCCTAATATTTTTATTAGGAACTTTTTTATTTATATCTTTGATATATAGTTAGTTTCTAAATTATTTTATATTTTTGTTGTTGGCTAAGTTTAAAAATCTGAAGAAAATTGAGTTTATTTAAGAAAATTGTAAGTAAAATTCTTAATCAAGAGGAGCAGCAAGATGACACCAATGTTACCAAATTGGCAGATCAACTTAAAAATGCTGATCTTGATTATAAATTTGCGCAATTATTTACGGCTTCAGGTGGTTTTTTTAACTATTGTGGAGACGAATCAGAAGCATTACAAGTCTTAAATCAGATTATCAAAATCGAGGGAGTTAAGAATGTTTTTTGCTGTGATGATGACTTACAGAATTTTTTAAACGTTACCAAAACCAATTTCACCAAAAATCTAGATATTAATAATGATGCCGCTTTTATTACCTGCGAATTTTTAATCGCTTATGACGGCAGAATTATGCTTTCTTACAATAATATTTTGCACTATCATTCTTCTAGATTGCCTAGTAAAATCATTATCATGGGAACCGTTTCTCAGATTGTAAGAGACTTAAATGAAGCCATGATGAAAATTAAGAGAAGAGGGAACGTAAGAAATCTTACTTCCATCAGCGGAAGCCAATCTAAGTTAGATGCTCCCACTCAAGAGCAAACTAAACTTTTCTTAATTTTACTCGAAGACTAATTCTTTCTATTTTAAATTTCACAAATTGGATAAAAATCTCATTCAGCGAGTTGGCTCTGGTCTAATCTACGGATTACTTACTTTTCTGTGTACTACAGAGTACGGAGCATTACTCATCAATAAAATTTCGCCAGATTTAGTAAAACCTCATCAGCTATTTTATGGATTAATCACATTTTTCTTAGTTGTAGGAGCTTATGAAGGCGTGAGAATTATGAAATTCCAAGGAAACTTATATCAATGGTTGGTTCTGCCTTTAGTCGCATTGGTTTATTATAAATTTACGACTAGATTTTTTGGTTTTGGATTTTATTACACCTTTGATTTATCCGAAATTTTAGCACTTTCATTAATCCTAATTGCTGCTATTACCTTATTTAAATTTCCTCAAGAATTATATCAAGACGAAGGTAAGCTCATTTTCATCGTTATTTATACGGTTTTACCATTTGGTTTCGCCTTAGGTTTGCCAAAATATTTCTTAAACGATAATGCTTTCACTTGGGAAGTTTTTCTTCTTTTTGTTTTGATATGGAGCAGTGATTCATTTGCTTATTTTACCGGAAGAATGTTTGGAAAACATAAAATGGCTCCGAAAATTTCACCAAAAAAAACTTGGGAAGGCTTTGCAGGAGGCGTTTTCTTTACCCTAATTTTAGGATATTTCATCGAGCAAAAATTCCCAGATTTACGTGGAAATTGGATTGTAGTAGGATTATTGGTCTCTATTTTTGCTCCACTTGGTGATTTGGTGGAGAGCCAACTGAAAAGAACATTCGGTGTAAAAGATAGTGGAAATATCATTCCAGGACACGGTGGTGTGCTTGATAGATTAGACAGTTTTATAATCGCAGCGCCTGTTGTATATTTGTACTTTATTCTAGAAAACATATTCTAAAAACATAACTTATTAACTCATAAAAATGAAACTACATAAAGAAAGTAAAGGAACCATTTTAGTTGCTACCATTGCAGTAGCTGTATTAGGTTTTTTAGCAGTATATTTTCTAGAAATTTGGTCATTAATCATCCTTATTCCATTATTAATTTTATATGGATTGGTTTTTTGGTTCTTCAGAGTTCCCAATAGAGATATTGTAGACCATAAAGAAAACGTAATTGCGCCAGTAGACGGAAAAGTGGTGATGATAAAAGAAGTTTTCGAAGATGAGTTTTTAAAGGAAAAAGCCATTCAGGTTTCTATTTTTATGTCTCCGTTGAATGTTCATATTTGTAGATATCCAGTTTCTGGGAAAGTGATTTATAAGAAATATCACCCAGGAAAATATCTAGTAGCTTGGCACGAAAAATCTTCTACCGAAAACGAAAGAACTACAGTTGCTGTGGAAAGTTTAACTAATCATAAGGTTGTTTTCCGCCAGATTGCTGGTTATGTAGCGCGTAGAATTGTTTTCTACTGTAACGAAGGTGATGCTTCTAAAGCAGGACATGAATTTGGATTCATTAAATTCGGTTCTAGAATGGACGTTTTCTTACCGTTAGATACAGAAATTACTTGTAAAATTGGGGATAAAACCAAAGGTGGAATAGATGTAATTGCTAAGATGAAAGAATAAATTTCACGCAAAGAGCGCTAAGTTTTGAAACGCAAAGCACGCCAATATTTTTAAAATAAAAAAGGTAAAGATTCTAAAATCTTTACCTTTTTTCATATTGAATATCAGAATTTTTTTTAAAAACTTTGCGCTCTTCGCGAAATTCTTTGCGCCTTTGCGTGGCAAAAATCCTACCCAAAATTCTGTAATTCTACTAGCTTTTTATAAACGTTATTATTGGCAATTAATTCGTCATGAGTGCCTTGCTCTACTATGTTTCCGCGTTCCATTACTACAATGTGATCTGCTTTTTGAATCGTCGAAAGTCTGTGTGCAATTACGATAGAAGTTCTGTTTTCCATCATGTGATCTAAAGCATCTTGAACCAAGCGTTCAGATTCTGTATCGAGTGCAGAAGTTGCTTCGTCTAGAATCATAATTGGTGGATTTTTAAGCACTGCTCTTGCTATGGAAATCCTTTGTTTTTGTCCGCCAGAAAGCTTGTTTCCGTCATCACCAATATTGGTTTGGTATTTTTCTGGTAAGTTTTCTATGAATTGATGAGCATTGGCAATTTTTGCAGCATGAATCACTTCTTCTTCCGATGCTTCGGTTTTTCCCATCCAAATGTTGTTGTAAACACTGTCATTAAACAATACCGATTCTTGAGTAACCATTCCCAGAAGTTTACGGTATTCAGTTAAATTTAAGTCTTTAATATTGATGCCGTCGATTAAAATTTCACCATCTGTTACATCATAAAATCTGGCTAAAAGATTAGCAATCGTGGTTTTTCCGCTTCCTGATTGTCCTACCAAAGCCACTGTTTTTCCTCTCGGAATAGTCAAATTGAAATTCTTAAGAATTTGATTGTCTTTGTCGTAATAGAAAGAAATATTTTTGAATTCTATTTGATGATTAAGGTTTTTGATAGAAATAGGATTGGCAATTTCTTCTACCTTTAAGTCGTAATCTAAAACTTCCAGAACTCTTTGTACTGCAGGAATTCCTCCTTGCATGTTAGAAATAGCGGCAGATAATCTTTTGGCAGGTTCTAGAATTTGGAAAAAGATAGCGATGAATCCTATGAAAGTTACCGCATCCATGGTTTGTTTTTCTAGAATTTGGATTCCTGCAAACCAAGTGATTAACAAAATGGTTACCGAACCTAGAAATTCTGAACTTGGAGAAGCCAATTCTCTTCTTCGGCTCATGGCAATTGCATGATTTTTCCAGTTTTGAGTGGTTTTTTCAAAACGAGTATTTAGAATGATATCAGCATTGAAAATTTTAATGATTTTTGATGATTTCAAGGTTTCATCTACGATAGAAAAAAGATTTCCGAGTTCTTCTTGTGCTTTTTTAGACTTTCTTTTCAGGCTTTTTCCTACCCAAGAAATGATTCCGCCCATTACAGGGAAAACCAATAGAGAGAACAAGGTTAGATTTGGTGAAAGCGCAAATAGCGTGATTAGAGAAGCTGTAATCATGAAAGGCGCATTGATAACGTCTACCAAACTTCCCATAATAGAATTTTCTATACTCCCGATGTCGTTTGAAATTCTACTCATCATGTCTCCTTTTCTCTGTTCTGTGAAGAAAGAAACCGGTAATTTTAGAAATTTTTGATAGACTTTGCTTCTTAAATCTTTGGTAATGCCTACTCTGTAGTTCACCAGCATGAATGAACCAAAATATCTAGAAATATTTCTAAACAAGAATGAAGTTGCGGTAATAATACACAGCGCTGCCAGAACTTTTATGGCGCCATATTCTGCAATGCTTTCTTGGATGTTGTAAAAAGCAGAAGTTTTGATGTAAGAAAAATATTCCGAAAACTTTCCACTATAAACAGGTTTGGTGATTTTTTCTTGGTCTACATTGAAAATCATTTGTAGCACAGGAAGCATGACCAAAACGGAAAAAATCTGAAAAACGGAATATAAAAGATTGAAAAATATACTTAAAAAAAGATATTTCTGATGAGGTTTTGCAAAAGCAAGTATTCTTTTTAGTGGACTCATTTATATTTAAAATAAAGTGCAAAATTACACTTTTTTAATTTGAAAATTTGAAAATGAAAGAATTTGAGGGAAGAAATAAAAAAAACAGCTTCGTTTCCGAAACTGTTTTCACTCAAAATAAATCGTTGGTAAGATTTATCGAATTCTGTCTACAGATTTTACGAGTTTCTCATCTTTCTTAATATTGCTGTTTGCCATAAACAAACCAAACAAAGAAATCAGAGGGAATGCTAACTCAATACCTTTCTCAGGAAAATCTATTCCTCCAGATAAATTTAGTAGCCAATACATCAATAAACCAGTCAACAAAGCGTTTATGAAAATGTTGATATTATTCAACAGAATCTGTCTCATTCTCTTTTTGTAAATGAAAATAGATAGTAAAGCCAATAAAAATGATACTAAACTTAGGGTAGCAATAACATAAATACTGCCAAAAAGTGCTACATCTAACCCTGTAAAATGCAGTGCAACTTGCGCCAATACTACAATCAGTAAAAATATAGTTTGTATTCTCTGTATCATTTCAGTGCAAAAATAATTTATTTTTTTGTATTTGTCAAAAAAAGTGTAGATTTGCAAGTAACAAGTTCAGCAAAAAAGAAGAATCGCCTGATTCAACTTTCTTACTTACAATTACTTATATTATTACAACTTTTTCACATATTTTATGTTTAATATTGAAACGTTAAGGTCTAAGTCCTTATCGGAACTGACCAAAATCTCAAAAGATTTAGGCGTTAAAATTCCTAGAAATAGTACTGAAGAAACCATCGTCTTTGCTATTTTAGATTTCCAAGCTTCTAATCCGAAAGTAACAAAGGAATATTTTAACGCTACCGAAAATACTATGGAAGAAAAACAAGAATCTCCAAAGCCAAAAGCAAAAGCTCCAGTAAAAAAGAAAGTAGCAACAAAGCCCGCAGAAAAACCTGCAGAACTCTTCGAAGAAACTACTCCTGAAGCGAAACCTGAAGAAGTAACAGAACCGAAAGTAGAAGCAGTAGAAAAACCTGCTGAAGCAAATACTTCTTCTAAAAAGCAAAGAAAAAGAATTGCTCCTAAAACAGAAGAAATAGCTACAGAGCCAGAAGTTACTGCGGAAGTCACAGAAACTTCGGTAGTCGTAAAAGCCGAAGATGCAGAGCCAGAAATTCCACAGGCTACTTCTCATCAAAATCAGCAGAAGCAACAGAATCAGCAAAAGCAAAAACAGCACCAACAGAATCAGCAAAATCAACAAAAAAATAAAAACCGTAATCAAAACGGCAATGGTGCTCAAAATTACCAAAATCAAAATCAATCTCACGGAAACCAAGAAAACGCCGAAGAAAATCCACCTAAAAAAGATTTTAACTTTGACAATATTGTAACAGTAGAAGGTGTTTTAGAAATTTTACCAGACAACTACGGTTTCCTTCGTTCAGCAGACTTTTCTTACATTTCTTCACCAGATGATGTATTTGTTTCTACACAACAAATCAGAAATTACGGACTTAAAACTGGTGACTCAGTAAAAGGAATCGTAAGATTGCCTAAAGAAGGTGAAAAATATTTTTCTCTACAGAGAGCTTTAGAAGTAAATGGTAGAGATTTAGACTTTATAAAAGACAGAGTAGCGTTTGAATACTTAACGCCACTTTTCCCACAAGAAAAATTTAATTTAGCAGGTAAAAATGCTACGATTTCTACTAGAATTGTAGACCTTTTTGCTCCGATTGGTAAAGGACAACGTGCCATGATTGTTGCCCAGCCAAAAACGGGTAAAACCATGCTACTGAAAGAAATTGCGAATTCTATTTCGGCAAACCATCCAGAAGCGTATATGATGATTCTTTTGATTGACGAAAGACCAGAAGAAGTCACAGATATGGAGCGTAGTGTAAATGCAGAAGTAATTGCTTCTACATTTGATGAATCAGCTGAAAAACATGTGAAAGTAGCAAATTTGGTTTTGGCAAAAGCGCAAAGAATGGTAGAATGCGGTCATGATGTGGTGATTTTATTAGATTCTATCACCAGATTGGCAAGAGCTTACAATACTGTAACGCCAGCTTCAGGAAAAGTGCTTTCTGGTGGGGTAGATGCGAATGCAATGCACAAACCAAAGAGATTTTTCGGGGCTGCCAGAAAAATAGAAAACGGAGGTTCATTAACCATTATTGCAACTGCCCTTATTGATACAGGTTCTAAAATGGACGAAGTAATCTTCGAAGAATTTAAAGGAACGGGTAACATGGAACTTCAGTTGGATAGAAAAATTTCTAACAAGCGTATTTTCCCAGCTGTAGATTTAGTGGCTTCTTCTACCAGAAGAGACGATTTATTGCATGATGATGTTACGCAGCAAAGAATGTGGATTCTTAGAAAATATTTAGCAGATATGAATCCTCTTGAAGCAATGGAATTTGTACAAAAACAAATGCAAACCACTAGAAATAACGAAGAGTTTTTAATGTCTATGAATAGATAAAAGACTTTCAATATAAGATATAGTTAAAAAGTAAGAACACGCAAAATGTGTGTTCTTTTTTTGTGAGAAAGGTAATATTTGGTTTCATCTATATTAAGTATAAAATTTTTAAAAAAAATTATAAATGAAAGTACGATGAGAATTTTTATCTTTGGAGAAATTTAAAAACATAAAAATTATGTCATTCGAATTACCAAAATTAAATTACGCTTATGATGCTCTTGAACCAGTAATTGATGCAAGAACTATGGAAATTCACCATACAAAACATCATCAAGCATACGTAGATAACCTAAACAATGCTATAAAAGGTACAGAGCACGAAGGAAAAACAATAGAGGAAATCTGTAAAACAGCTTCAGATGTTCCTGCTATTAGAAATAATGGTGGTGGTCACTTTAATCACACTCTTTTCTGGGAAATTCTTACTCCAGGAGGAAGCAAAGAGCCTGTAGGGAATGTAAAAGCTGCTATCGAAGCTTATGGTGGTTTTGAAAAATTCAAAGAAGATTTTTCTACAGCGGCTAAAACGAGATTCGGTTCTGGTTGGGCTTGGTTATGTAAAAAAGAAGATGGTAGCTTAGAAGTTTGTTCTTCGGCTAATCAAGATAATACTTTAATGCCAGGAGTTGGTTGCGGAAATCCTGCAATTCTAGGTTTAGACGTTTGGGAACATGCTTATTATTTGCATTACCAAAACAGAAGACCAGATTACGTTTCAGCATTTTTTGAAGTAATCAACTGGGATAAAGTAGAAGAAAATTATAATAAATTATAATCACTTTTAATTTCAATAAAAAAAGGTTCAGAATTATTCTGAACCTTTTTTTGTTTTCTACATTTTTGAAATTATCTTACTTCTGTCATGCTTAAACCTTGTAGTTTTAGACCATATTTCCATTGTACATAAGCAAAAACCTGATACAGTTTATACTCGAATTTTAAACCATATTTTTCGTTGGGGTTATAGTCAATAGAAGATTCTATGATGTTTCTATATCTTCCAGAATAGTAATAACTGTTCCATTCGTTTACAAGAAAAGTATTTCTAGATTTTAAATATTCTTCGGAATAAAAACTCATTGGTTTTGCGATAGCGTTTAAGAAATAATCATATTGAGTATCGATTACGTCTAAATCCCATTCTCCATCATCATTTTTCTCTGGCTTCAATGAGGTTTGGTTGTTAGCATCTTTAGCAATATTTTGTGGGCTACTACAACTGATAATTAAGAATATTGTAGCAATAATTAAAATTAATTTTTTCATGATGAGGTGGTTTTATTTTAAAGTAAAGTTAATGATAAAAAACAAAAACCGCTCCAAAAGAATTGAAGCGGTCTAATATTTGATTTATTTACAGCTTATTGAGCTGGTGTAAATTCTTTTTGTAAAACTACTAAAGAAGGGAAGTGATCACTGTAACCTCCTGTAAAAGTATCTCCAGCCCAAGAACGGTAAGGATAACCTTTGTATTGTCCATCTGGTGTAATCAAATAAGACGGCGCGAATACTTCAGCTTTATAAACGCTGTAATTTTTTTGAAGTGTATCAGATAAAGCGTTTTTAGATACGATAATTTGGTCAAATAAGTTCGGAGCGTCTCTGTAACCTAATGATGCTACACCGCTTTTGAACATTTTATACATTAAATTATAGTAAGGTCTTTCTTCTGATAATTCTTTTTTATCACCTACAGCTCCTAAATGTTTAGTTAAGCTCACGTTTACAGGGTCGTCATTAAAGTCTCCCATTGCAAAAAGAAGTCTGTCTGGTTCTTCTGCTCTTATTTTATCCATTTCTGCTTTTAAAACTGCAGCAGCAGCATTTCTTCTTGGTGCAGATGCAGCTTCGCCACCACTTCTACTTGGCCAGTGATTCATGAAAACCGCTACTTTTTCTCCGTCTAATAAACCTTTTACCACCATCACATCTCTGGTGTAACTTCTTCTGCCTTCGTCATTATAATTTACCACTTCTTTTTTGTAAGAATCGGTTACGGTAAATCTTTTCTTTTGGTAAATTACAGCTACGTCTATTCCTCTCGCATCATAAGAATTGTAATGTACAATTCCCCATTCTACTTTATTAAGCGCAGGTTGTTTGATTAAATCTTGTACAACTTGTCTGTTTTCTACTTCTATTAGACCTACAATTGCTGGTAAAGTTTTGGTGTATTGATAACCTAGTTCTGATATTACTTTTGCTTCGTTGGTAAGTTTAGTTTGGTAAACTTTAGAATTATAGTTTTTAGCACTTTTTGGTGTGAAATCATCTGCAAGGTTTTGATATCTGATTACTTTTTTCCCGATTAGAAGGTCATCACTCCATTGACCTTTATATTCTTCTGTTACGGGTAAAAATTTAAGAGAGTCAATTGGTACGCTTCTGTGGAAAGCAGGATTGTTAATTGGTAAGGTTCCATCAATATAATCAGCAGATGGAATAGTATCCCAAAGGTTTTCAACATTTAGGAAAGCAATAGTAGCTCTTTTAACCTGAACTTGTGGTTTTTGAGCAAATCCTATAAAGAAAATCGCTATTGCAATAAGGCTAAAATATTTTCTCATTTTATAAAATTAAAAAGTGGGTTACAAATTTAAATTATTTAGTTCGAATAACGCATATAATTATTTGCAAATATATATCCAAAAAAATGCCAGATTAGCATGATATTAAACATTATTAAAAAAAATATGACAATTATTAGGTTTGATTTTTGTGAAAAAAAGATTAAAAAAAGTTAAAGTAAAGGAAATTTCACATAAATTTGTAGGTTCAATAGTTCACTATTGTAAAGAAGGAAAAAAATAAAATAAGTTATGATTAAGAAATTATCAATTATCTCAATATTTGGGATACTTTCTTTCTCAGCACTACAAGCTCAAACTACAGTTTATGCCTATTTAAAAGACGCACAAGGCAAACCAGTAGAAAATGCTGAAGTTGATTTGAGAGATTCAGACAATGATGTTACGGCTGATAAAATTGGATACTTCCAATTTGTGGATATGAAACCGGGACATTATTCCATTACAATTTCGAAGCCTGGCTTTGAACACAAAATTATTGAATTTGATGTTAATGCAAATGAGAAGAAAAAAGACTTAGGTTCTATTTCTCTTGCTCCTTCGCTTGATATGGCAGATTTAGGAGTTATCACAATTGATGATTCTGATACTCAAGATTCAGATAACGGCAGCGTTCAACCTACAGTAGGTTTGTTGAGCTCTGGTAGAGATGCTTTTGCTAATGCAGCAGCATTTGAATTAGGAGCATATTGGTTTAGACCAAGAGGTGTAGATAATCGTTTTGAAGATATTTTATTCAACGGTGTTTCTATGTCTAAAAATGATGACGGTAGAGTAGATTTCAGTAACTGGGGAGGTCTTAATGACGTAACCAGATATCCATTAGAAAATGTAGAAAACATTACTCCATCAGAATTTACTTTCGGTAACTTAGGTGGTGTAACTTATTATAACACTAGAGCTTCTTCTTATAGAAAAGGTGCTTCTTTAGCATATTCATTTACCAATAGAAGTTATTTCCACAGAGCAATGGCTACTTATAACAGTGGACTTAACAAAAAAGGATGGGCTTACTCTATTTCTGCAAGTAGAAGATGGGCAGAAGAAGGGGTGATAGAAGGTACTTATCAAGATGCTTATGCATATTTCTTATCTGTAGAAAAAAGATTGGGAGAAAGACATGCTCTTAACTTTACAGCATTTGGATCACCAACTTACAGAGGTTCTAATAGCCCAAATACACAAGAAGTATATGATTTAGCGGGTAAAAACTACAACTCTTATTGGGGATGGCAAGATGGTGAGAAAAGAAATTCTAGAATTAGAAAAGTTTTCGAACCAGTATTCCAAATGGCTCACTATTGGAAAATCGGAAAATCATCTAATTTAAATTCTACTTTCTCTTACCAACAAGGCGAAGATGCTAGAAGTAGACTAGACTGGTTCCATGCTACAGATCCTAACCCAACTTATTATAGAAAATTACCAAGCTATGTTTTCGCACCAGCTACTTATGATGATAGTGATGGAGGTTATAGCATTACTGATGTAGAACTGGCTGCGTACTCACCACTTTATAACGACGCAGTAAACAATTGGAGACAAGATAAAGCAGGACAACAGATTGATTGGGACCATTTATATGATGTGAATTTGAGAAATCTTGAAATCGGCGCGAGATATACAATGGTAGAAGATGTGAATAGAGATAAAACATTAAACTTTGTTTCTCACTTTGATACTAGATTAAAAGATAACTGGAAATTAAATGTAAACTTTAACTACCAAAATCTTAGATCAGATAACTTTAGAAGAATTAAAGATTTATTAGGTGCTGCTTATGCAAATAATTTAGATGCATTCGGTGGAGATAAACCTTATAATTTAGACAGAGCTAATACTAAAGTTTATGAAGGAGACAGAACACAGTATTCTTACCTTCTTAATAGAGATGCAGCCGCATTAAATATTTCTACTGAATTAGATTTAAAAAGATGGAACTTTGTATTATCTGGTTTCTCTTCTTACTCAGAATCATTTAGAGATGGTCATTACAGAAACCACTTCTATGTAAATAATTCTAAAGGTAAAAGTGATGTTTATAATTCTCTAGATTATGGAGTAAAAGGTAAACTTACTTATAAAATTGATGGTAGAAATTTCTTAGTGGCAAACGGAGCATATTTTACATTAGCACCTACATTGAATGAGATTTTCATTAACCCAAGAGTAAATGATTTTGTAACACCAAACTTAGAGAACCAACAAATCACTTCTTCTGATTTTAGTTATATTACAAGAGGTCAAGTTCTTAAACTAAGATTAACGGGTTACTATACATCAATCAAAAATTCTACAGAAATTTCTAGATATTTTGCAGAAGGTATTCAATTAGGTACAGATGCAACTGCACAAGATGCTTTCGTGGCGGAAATTTTATCAGGAATTGATAAAAAATACATGGGAGCAGAATTTGCTGCAGATGTAAAAATCTCACCTACTTTAACCTCAGTGTTAGTAGTAAGCTATGGTGATTATACTATTAGCAATAATCCTACAGCTTATGTTTCTATTGATTCAGATTTATATCCTAATGGTTATGACGAAATCGGGACTGCAAAACTTAAAGGTTATAAAATTGCTGGAACTCCACAAAAAGCGGCTTCATTAAGCTTTAGATATAACTCACCTAAATACTGGTGGTTTGGTATGTCTGCAAACTATTTAATGGATCAGTATTTAGACTTCTCTGCATTAAACAGAACTCCTAACTTCTATACAAACCCAGAAACTGGTGATAACTATATTCACCCAATTACTGGTGAAGTAGTTACTCAAAGTGATGTAGATGCACTAAACAAACAAAAGAAATTTGATGACCAATTCATGCTTAACGCAAATGTTGGTAAGTCTTTCTTATTGGGTAAATATAGAATGGGATTAAGTTTAAGTGTAAACAACATCCTAAACAATAGAGATTATGTAACAGGTGGTTTTGAACAAGGTAGAAAATCTAACTTTACAGAATCATATGTAGATAATGTAATTTCGCCAGTATCATTATTTGGTCCGAAATTATGGTATGACAGAGGAACTACTTTCTTTGCTAATGTTTATTTAAGATTTTAATTTTATTAATATTAAAACATGAAAAAATATTTTTCAATTATAAGAATTTTCATTTTGTCACTTACGGTTTTTTTAACCAGTTGTGTACAAGATGATGTTTATTCGACACCAGATTTACAAGGAAAGTGTCAAGATTTAACGCCGACTAAAACGATTGCTGAGGTAAAAGCAGCTTTTGCTTTAGCATCAACAAATAATGTTACCATTACAGAAGATATCATTATAGAAGGATATGTTTCTTCTTCTGATGAATCTGGAAACGTTTATAAAACGATTTATTTACAAGATGCACCAGAAAACCCTACTCAAGGTTTAGTAGTAAGTGTAGATGCAGTAAGTACTTATACTTCTTATCCTCAAGGTTCTAAAGTATACATCAAACTAAAAGGTTTAGCTTTTGGTAAATATGGTAATCTTTTACAAGTAGGATATATGAATTTAGATCCTGTAACCAATACTAGTGAATTTGGTAGAATTCCAGAAAAATTAGTAAAACAACATTTGGTAAGATCATGTGCTCCTAAAGCGAAAATTGTACCTAAAGTAATTACTTTATCTCAATTATCTTCTTCTATTGATCCGTTAATTGGAGCTTTAGTTCAGGTGAATAATGCAGAGTTCCCAGTAAATTTACTTTGTAATGTTTATGCTCCTAATGGCACTTCTATAGACAGAAGAATTGTAGATCCTACTAGACCTGCGGATGCAAGTACTAGAGTAGTAAGAAACAGTGGTTATGCATCTTTTGCTTCAGACCAATTGCCTTCAGGAAACGGTACCTTTGTGGGGATTTTAAGTAGATATAATTCTACTTATCAGTTCTATATCAATAGAGTTTCTGATCTTAACATGAAAGGTCCAAGATTAGACGGTTCAACTCCTTCTTGTTCTTTCAACACTGCTGGAAAAACAATGAAAACGGTTGCAGAAGTAAAAGCTTATTTCTCTGGTACTTTAGCTCAAATTCCAGATAATGCATACCTTAAGGCTCAAGTAACTGCTAATGATAAAACAGGAAACTTATTTAAATACATTTATGTAGAAGATAAAACAGGCGGTATTAGAGTAAACATAGATATGGCTTCTCTTTATGCAGATCCTAGATTCTTTGTAGGGAAACACTTGCTAATTAATCTTAAAGACTTATATGTAGGAGCTGTAAATGGTGAGGTACAATTAGGAGGTCTGTTTAACGCAAATGTAGGTAGAGTTTTACCAAATGATATTTATAAACACTTCTTCCCAACTACAGATTTCACAGAAGTTGTAGCGACAGAAAAAACTATTACGGGTCTTACTGATGGTGATGTAGGAAGATGGATTAAAATTAAAGATCTGCAATTCATTGATGATGATTTAGGAGAAACTTTCTCTGGTAAGAGAACTTTAGAAGATTGTTCAGGTAAGAAAATTATCCTTAATACTAGTAGTTTTGCTACATTCTCTGGAGCACAGCTAGATACTGGTAAAGGTGATGTTTATGCAATCCTTACTAAAAATAATACAGCTTATGAACTTTGGATTACAAACCAATTAGGTGCTGACTTAGATGGTAATAGATGTGATGGTTCTACTCCTCCAGTATTTGAAAATGTATTCTTGGAAGATTTCTCAGGTGCATTAACCAATAACTGGACAGCAGTAAGCGTTACAGGTACTCAAGTTTGGAATATTCAACAATTTGGTAATCCAAGACCATGTGTAGTAATGAACGGATTTGCAGGAACTTCTAACGTAAATGAAGACTGGTTAGTTTCTAAACCTATTGCTTTATCTGGCTATAACACTTATTCATTATCTTTCGAGACTGATGGTAGATATGCTGGTAATCCATTAGAAGTTTATGTAACTGATAACTATACAGGTGTTGCTACTACAACTTGGACTAAACTTAACCCAACTTTAGATCCAGACCTTACTAAATTCTCTCCATTTGTGAGTTCAGGTAAATTAGATGTATCTGCTTTCAAAAACAAAAATATTGTGATTGCATTTAAATATACTTCTACTGCATCTGCTTCTACAACATGGGAAGTAGATAACGTGAAAATTAGAGGTAGAAAATAAATCTAACTTCATATATATTCATAAAACAGCTTCAGAAATGAAGCTGTTTTTTTGTGTGAAGATTAAATGATGTAATCACAAAATAATGTATTCTATTCTGTGAAAAAGAATGGGGTTTTTAGCCTAAAGATTTTGCTCCAAAAGCCAAATAACTACAAATAGAATATATCGTTAAATTATGGGTATAAAAAAAGCCTTATAAAATCTGTAAGGCTTTACTTTTATATTTAAAAATTGTTGTTAGAAAGAAACTTCGTTTACTTCTTTTCCTCGCATAAAGGTCATGTTTTTTTGTGAACCTTTATAAGCAATGTTTACCAAGTTGAGTTGTTTAGGATAAGCTTCTAGTAAAATGTTATTCTTAATTTTTAAACTAGAAATATCAGAAACGCCATTCGCTTCGAAATATACCCAAACACTTTCTCCATTCACTTGACTTCCTGTAAACGTAAGCGCTTTGTTTTGACCGTTTACATACACGTCAAAATGGTCATTTACATATCTTTTCACTTCCGCTTCAAAAGCAGTAGTATTAGGATTAATTTTTAAAACTTCTGCAATGTGTCCAGAGTTTAATTTTGTAGTGAATTTTAGCGTTTTACTACCTTCTACATAATCTACCTTGGTCATAGAAGAATAAAAATCTGAGAGTGTAAAACTCATCAGCATTGTGATTAAACCTATTGCGATTATTCCTATAAATTTTTTCATTTTTTCTTATTTAATACTTTTTTCAAAGTTGTATTTTTTTCAAATGTATATAAAAAATGTCAAATCTTGTGCCAAATTCTAGAAATTTACGCTTACAGAGTATTTATCGTAGAAAGCTTTAATGTGTGCTACTGCTTCATCTGCTGTATCTACCACTCGGAAAAGACTTAAATCTTCTTCTTTAATCAAATGATTTTTCAGTAAAGTTCCGGTAAACCAATCCAGAAGTCCACTCCAAAATTCTGTTCCCACCAAAACAATTGGGAATCTGCCGATTTTATGTGTCTGAATCAATGTTAAAGCTTCTGAAAGTTCATCCAGTGTTCCGAAACCTCCCGGTAAAACAATAAAACCTTGAGAATACTTCACAAACATCACTTTTCTCACGAAAAAGTAATCGAAATTAATCGAGTAAGGCTTATCTATAAAAGCGTTAAAATTCTGTTCAAATGGCAATTCTATGTTTAATCCAATGGATTTTCCGTTGCCTTCTCTCGCTCCTTTATTCCCCGCTTCCATAATTCCAGGACCACCTCCAGTAATGACACCGAAGCCGATTTCTGTAATTTTTCTGGCAATATCTACCGCCATTTGATAATAAGGATCTTCTGGTTTTAACCTTGCAGAACCGAATATAGAAACACAAGGTCCTATTTTGGCTAATTTTTCGTAGCCATCTACAAATTCAGACATCACTTTGAAAACCATCCAAGAATCTTTGGTTACGGTTTCGTCCCAAGTTTTTTGTCTTAAACTTTCTTGTAATCTTTTATCTTCTGATGCGTTGTCGTCTAGCATTTTTTTAATTTTTATTTAAAATATTTTTCTGCTTCTATCACAGATTCTGGTCTTCCTACGTCTATTGATCTGGCTTCGTGCTGAAATCCTAAGATTTCATTGTCAAACATTAAATCCAAATATTCATCCATGATAGAAAATTTTCCTCTTCTTTTTATTTTGTCAAAGATAGAAGAATTAATACAATGTATTCCGCTGAAAGCCAATTCTTTAAAATCGTTATTAAATTCTGCCATTTTGGTTTCCCCAGAATTCTTGTTCATCCAGCCTTTTAATACCATTTCTGAATTGAAGAAAAGTTTTCGAGAAGAATTTCTGTCCGAAACCGCTAGAGTAGCTAATGGGAGATGTGTTTCGTGAAATTTTACCAATTCATGAATGTTTAAATCGGTAAGAATATCAGCATTCATAATCAAGAAATTATTTTCGTTTTCCAGATATTTTTGAGCAAAAAGCAAGCCTCCTCCAGTTTCTAGAAGTTCATCTTTTTCATCAGAAACATCAATTTTAGCTCCAAAATGATTGTTTTTCTCTAAAAATTCTACAATTTGTTCCCCGAAATGATGTACATTAATCACAAACTCTGTAACTCCAAAACTTTGCAGATATTTTATGTTTCTTTCCAGCAACGGAACATCATTTACCAAAGCCAAAGCTTTGGGATGACTGTCTGTAAAAGGCTTTAAACGAGTTCCTTTTCCTGCTGCGAAAATTAGCGCTTTCTTAATCATGTAGAATGAATATTGCAGATTTTACAATTGTTAATTAAGTTGAGGTTGTTCGTTATGCGTTACCGTAACATTTACCAATTCTGGATATTTTTCCTGTAAAAATTCGCCTAGTTTAATGGCGCAATACACACTTCTGTGTTGACCGCCTGTACAACCAAAAGCAATTTGCAAATGGTCAAAACCACGAGCGATATAATCATTGATGGTAATGCTTACTAAATTTTTGATGAGGTCTATAAATTGAGGCATTTCAGTTTTGGTTTCTAGAAATTCTTGAACGCCTTTGTCATTACCAGTTTGAGGTTTGTATTCTTCTATTCTTCCTGGGTTGAGAATTCCTCTACAATCGAATACAAAACCGCCGCCATTTCCGCTGTTGTCTACTGGTATTCCGCCTTTTTTATAAGAAAAACTGTAAATGTCTATGTTAAGTTTATTGTCCATCAATTAATTTTTGAATTTTATTTTTAGTTTCTGTTGTAGTTAGTTGTAGAATTAAGTTTTTTAGTTCTGGATATTCATTCATTTCGGGTTCCGTTTTGGTGAACTCTACTAAATTCTGAATTCCCTGTTCTAAACTTGCAATAAAATGCGGTTTTCTCTGAATGAGTCCTCTAAAACCATACGCTCCTAAAACCTGAATAAAACGAATCATTTTACAATATTTCAAAGATTTTTCTAATTCATTTCTTTTTTCTGAAGGATGAGAAGAGAAGTAATATTCCAGCATTTCATTTTTGAAATTTTCAGAAAAATTGGCTTTAGCTTGAAAGAGAAAAGAAACTACATCATAAAGAGCCGGCCCTTCCATTGCCGCTTGATAATCGATGAAAAAAACTTCGTCTTTATCATTTACCAAAATATTTCTTGCCTGAAAATCTCTTATCATCAAGGATTTTGGAGCTAAATTTTCTATTTTTTCTACAATTTGTTTGAACTCTTTCAATAAAGAAGATTTGTGATAAGGTAATTCTAAGACGTCTATCAAATAATTTTTGAAGTAATACAAATCATGTGTAATGGGTAGTTCATCATACTTTTCGTACTCGAAAGTCTTAGAAAAATCTATTTTATTTTGGGTATTTTTTTGAAGTTCAAATAAATGTTCTAAAGTTTTTTTGACCAATGATTTCACTCTTTCAGATTCACCTTCTTGCGTAATGATTTCAGAAAGTGTTTTTTCACCTAAAAATTCCTGAATATAAAGTTTTCTTTCTTCGTTGATTTTAAAAATCTTAGGCGTGTTCAATTTTAAATCTGAAAAAACCTGGGTGAAATAGAAAAACGCTTCATTTTCTAGAAGATTTTCGTTGTAAGTAATCACGTAAGTTTCATTCGAAGATTTTCCTATGAAATTCATTCGCGCAGAACCACTTTGAGGCAATGCCAAAAATACGGTTGTCTTTTCGCCTAAAAATTCTTCGAAAAAAAATTGTGCTTCAGAAATATTCATGAGTACAAAAATAAGGATTTAAAATCTAAATGGCTCTATAAAAGAAAACCCCAACAATTGCTTGTTGAGATTCTCTATTCATAGTTTTGTTTTAGTGTTTTTATTGTACTGCTATATTGGCATAGAGAATTCCATGACCGAATTTAGAATTTCTAGTAGTAGGGAATTGAGACGAAGCCTTCATTTTGGCAAGAACTTGATCTCTGGTCCAAGTTGGGTTTTTAGCCCAAACTAAAGCTGCGATTCCAGAAGTCATCGCAGTAGCAACTGATGAACCTCCTACGAAATCTGTTTGTCCGTTGTAATAACTTAACACAGGAACGGTAATGTCTGGATTGGCAGATCTTTGCATGATAATGGTAAAGTCTACCTGAGAACCAGTGTGGCAAACATCACAAGCTTGATAAGTAGAAGCGTCTGTAATTCCTGTTGCGGCTACTACTTCTGCCATATTTGCTGGGAAAATTACACCATACCAAGTCGTGAAACTTGTAGAAGTTCCCGCTGCGGAAATGATGAGTTTTCCTTTAGAATAAACCGTTTTAATTGCATCTGAAATACTTCCTACAGAAAAAGCATGACCAATAGACATAGAAACTATTTTTACATCTGTTCTATTGGCTATAGCTTTCAGCGCATTTGTAACTCCTCTTTGATCTCTGTAACTGTCTAAAACTACGTCTCCAGTTGCTCTATAAGTGATAAGATTAGAATTGTAAGCAACACCTACTGGTAAGCCTCTGTCGTTTCTAGGAGATGCAGCTACAGCAGCCATAGAAGTTCCGTGGCCACAACCGTCATTTACGCCATCTGTTACAGTGTCTGTAGAAGAATCAGAATTAACAAAAGTTCCGTTTTTGCTTAACGTTCTTCCTGTAGAAGCACCATTGTTAAAGTCTGCGTTCAATAAAGATTGTTCTGGCGAAAGTCCAGTATCTACGATGGCAATTCCTACTCCTCTTCCTGTAGAATTAGCCCAGGCTGAAGTAATGCCATGTTTAGAAAAATTCCAAGGAACTTTTGCATTGGGTGTAGTAACGGTATACTCAGCAGCATTTAAAGTTGCGATGTCATATCCGCAACCAGAACCAGAGCTAGAACTTCCGCTGCTTTGAACTTGCTCTAAAATTGAATTAGAAGTGGTAGATACTTCTGTAAATTTATAATTAGATGGCTCTATGTATCTTATACCTTTCATAGACATCAATTTTTTTACCGTAGCATAATCTTTTACTTTTACGTCGATGAAATTGAGTGTTGCATCATCATGAATAAGAAGGTCGTTTACATTTCTAGAATTAGTGCTACTTTCAGAGGTTTTGATAATGCTTAAAATATTTTCTTTAATATCTTGTGTCGCTCTAGCATTGGTTCTTGCATAGTCAGTGCTAGAAGTTCCATAACCGATGGTTAAAATGTAATCACTATACGTTAAAGCGCTATAAATGGTAAGTGCATCTGTGTCTTTCCAGAAAAAATCTCCTTTTTGAGCCAAAGAAGTTTTGATAATGTTATTGATTTGTTTTTGCGTGAGAAGTTTTTGTTGAGCTAATTCTTCTGTAGCATTTGGGTTGAGTTCTTCGTTGGTAGAACAAGAAGCTAAGGACATAACAGCCATTGCTCCCAGAATTTTCAAGTAGTTAATCTTCATAGTCTTTGATTTTTAATAATTAGGCGACTAATATAAAATTTTTGCTCAATAATCAAACTTTAATTTAAATTAATGTAAAGTATTTATTATAAGCGATTAACTAATGAAAATAATGAAATTTTAAAACAATTGTTTAACAATTTTACTTTAATTAAATCCTAGATTTTAAGATTTTCATTTTAAAAATTACTATTTTTGATGAAGATGAAAGATTTCAAAGAAATATTGTGGGTTTTGCTTAGATTTTTGGGGATTTGGCTATTGCTATTTCTCCTGTATCAATGGTATTTGAACCAATTTTCTGGAAATATTGATGGCTTTACCAAAATAATTTCTGACCAAAGTGCTTTCTTGCTCAATTTTACAGGTTATGAAACCGTTACTAAAGATTTTTCAAGTCATGAAACCGTTCAGTTTTACATCAACGGAAAAGTGGCGACTAGAATGGTAGAAGGTTGTAATGCAGTTTCGGTGATGATCATGTTCTTGGCGTTTGTTTTTGCTTTTTATAAAGGGGCAAAAACGTTTTATTTCGCTTTTGCAGGAATTGTTTTGCTCTATATTTTAAATCTTTTTAGAATTTATGTGCTAAATGTGATTGTGGTAGATTTCCCTGCTTTAACTAAATCTGCGCATGATTATTTCTTTCCTGCGATTATTTATGGAGGAGTAGTCGTTCTGTGGTTAATTTGGATTAATAAATTTGTCATTACCGATGAGAAAAATTCTTAATTGGCTGTTTGTTTTCGTAGGGATTTTAGGATTAATTTCTGTGCGTTTTTTAGAAGATAAAATTTTCTACGACCCGTTTTTAGCTTTTTTCAAAGGAGATTACAAAGTAGCAACAATTCCAGATTTTGATTCGGTGAAATTAATTACAAGTCATTTGTTAAGATTTTTGTTGAATTTATTTTTCTCGGCAGTTGTAGTTCATTTTATGTTTTTAAATAAAAAATGGACTTTGCAAGCTATTGCTTTAATGACGATAGCGTTTTTGTTTTTCTTCCCGATTTATCTCTGGTGTTTGTATTCAAAAATGGAAGTGGGTTATCTTTTCACCTTTTCGGTAAGGAGATTCGTTATTCAGCCGATTATTTTACTGTTGATTATTCCAATTTTCTACTACAGAAAAAAGCTTGGAAAAAATTAAGGATTGTTTTCTATACAATGTTTAGAAACTTGAGAAACACTTTCTGGAGTCCATTCTATTTTCTTTTTAAAAGCATGAATTCTGTGTGCGCATTCTAGTTGACAAATTTCGCAAGAATGCGGTTTGCAATCATCCATGTGGAAATTAAATTCCACGTGTCTTTCTGTTTCTGATGCTAAAGTTTTGATGATGTTTTCCATTTCTTGGTGAGATTCTCTAAGCGTATCATACCATGGAAGCGTAATGTGTGCGTCGATATGTAAACCACTACCGTATTGTTGGATTTTCATATTGTGAATGTCAATCCATTCTTTTTTTCTGTTTTTGGCGAGAACTTCTACTACTGCTTTTAATAGATCTGGGTCTGCTTCGTCCATAATTCCGCTCAGTGATTTTCTTACAATTTTGTACCCTACAATGATGATATAAGAACCAAAAACCAAAGCTACGGCAGCATCTATCCAATAAATTTTAGTAAAATACACTAGAACTAAACTGATGACTACCCCCAAAGTTGTCCAAGTGTCTGATTGAAGGTGTTTCCCAGAAGAAATTAGAACCACTGAATTTTCTCTTTCTCCTTTTTTGATAGAAAAATATCCCATCAAATAATTGATAATGGCAGTTGCTAAAACAATGAGAATTCCATAATCTAATTTTTTTAAAGTATTGCCATGAAGCAAACTGTCTACTGCTTCTACAATAATCATAATCCCTGCAAAAATAATCAGCGAACCTTCCACTCCAGAAGTTACAAACTCTACTTTTCCGTGACCATAAGGATGGTTTTCGTCTTTAGGTTGAGCTGCCAAATACAAGGAATATAATCCCATGAAAGCCGAAATAATATTCACAATACTTTCCATAGCATCCGAAAAAACAGCATCAGAATTGGTGAGATGCCATGCAATTAGCTTTCCTATGAATAAAATGACACCTACTATGGCTACATTTCTCTGGAAAGTAAATTTTTGTTTGTTTTTATTGATGGTTGCGACTTCCATGTATTTAATTTTAAAAGTTTGAAGGTTCTAACAAAAAATCCCGCTTTTCGCGGGATGTTATTTTATACTAATTGGTTTGCAATGAGATATTCTGCGATTTGTACCGCGTTCGTTGCGGCTCCTTTTCTCAGATTGTCTGCTACAATCCAGCAGTTCAGAGTATTGGGTTGAGAAAGGTCTCTTCTTATTCTTCCTACGAAAACTTCGTCTTTTCCTTCGGAATAGAAACACATAGGATAAACTTTATTTTCTACATCATCCTGAAGAACTACTCCTGGAGTATTGACTAAAATATTTTTAACTTCTTCTAAGTCAAAATCATTTTCAAATTCTATGTTTACGCTTTCTGAGTGACCACCTTGTACAGGAATTCTCACCGCAGTTGCTGTAATTTTAATAGAATCATCTCCCATGATTTTTTTAGGTTCTTTGATGAGTTTAAGCTCTTCTTTAGTGTAATCATCTGCGTCAAAAACGTCACACTGTGGTAAAGCATTTTTGAAAATTTGATAAGGATAAACAGCGTTTACTTCTACTGAACCAGGATTTACAGCATTTGCAATTTCTGCGTTCAGTTGGTCTACAGCAGCTTTTCCTGTTCCTGAAACCGATTGGTAAGTAGAAACGATTACTCTTTTTACTTTGTATTTTAAATGAAGAGGATTAAGAACCATCACCATTTGAATGGTAGAGCAATTAGGGTTTGCAATGATTTTATCTTCTTTGGTTAAAACGTGAGCGTTAATTTCTGGAACCACTAATTTTTTGGTTGTGTCCATTCTCCAAGCAGAAGAATTGTCAATCACGGTACAACCTACTTCTGCAAATTTAGGAGCGTATTCTAGCGAAGTAGAACCTCCTGCAGAGAAAATAGCAATTTCAGGTTTCATAGAAATCGCAGTTTCCATAGAAACGATGTCATACTGTTTACTCTTGAAAGTGATTTTCTTTCCTACAGATTTTTCTGATGCTACAGGAATTAATTCTGTAATAGGAAGATTTCTTTCTTCCAAAACTTTCAACATAACTTGGCCTACCATTCCGGTGGCGCCGACTACTGCGATTTTCATAATTGAAATTGTTTTAAATTTTTTAAAAGTTAAAGGTGTAAAATGTTGTTTAAATCTAATATTTAATAAAATTCGTTATAAATAATCCTTTTGAAAATTGTTTAATGGAAAATTTATCTAAATTTTTTACAAAGATAGTAAAAATTATCTTTTACGATAAAATGATTTAAATCAATTTTACACCTTTCCTTTTTTATGCTCCGAAAACTTTAGTCCAAGGGAATGCATAGCCAAATAATAGCAATGCCAGAACTCCCATGAAAACTACTTTTAGTGCTAAGGTTTCGTTCTTTTTTAAATATTTGTTGATAATGGTCAATAAAATAGCTGCCACTAACATAGAAAAAGGATGCTCTACGAAAGTTACTCTATTGTAAGAATCGCTCATTAATGTTCCGCTATCTAATGCTGCTTTTAATCCTGGAGAAAAAACAAGCATAGCAATCCCAATTAAGAATTGTAGGTGAAACAAAATCATCGTGAAAAGGGTAGATTTTTTTAATAGCTTGCTGATTTTACCAGAATAACCAAACATAGCCATCAATAATGCTACGATGAAAACTAATGCTGCTACTAAAATTAAATAACCGAAACCTTTGTGAGCTTCTCTAATAATGTTAAATGTATCCATATTTTTTATTTGTTACAAATATAAAAAATCCCGGCAAATATAGCCGGGATTCGTGATTTATAAAATCTAAAATTGTTTTTAGAATTTGTAAGAGATTGAAGCGTTCCAAGTTCTACCAAATCCGAAATAAACTTGGTTGTTCTTGTTAATACCGTTCCAGTTATTAGCTGCATTTGCATCAGCAGCGATGTTAGTTCTCATATCAGAGATATAAGTTTCATCTAGTACGTTATTTACGTTAAATCTGAATGATAAGCTCTTACCTACGTTAGTTTTAGTAGATAAAGTTAATCCTAGGTCAAGAAGACCATAAGAAGGTAACTTAACAGCAGGGGTGTTTTTATTAAGGTTGGTAGCTGGATCAAAACCAGAATATAAGTTATCAGCATATCTGTAAGTAGCATCGAATTTTAAATTTTCTGTTGCTCTTACATCTGCGCCTAGCGCCCAAGTTAATTGTGCAGCATCACCTACTTTTAAGTCTTTAATTAGAAGGTCTCCTTCTGCTACTACGGTATTGGTTTCATCATTGATAAATGTAGCTTTTACATTTTTATCATAGTACCAATCACCTGCAGAGAACATACCATTAACAGTAATCCAATTCGCTGGTTTTACGTTGAAATCAACTTCTACTCCTCTGTGAATTTCTTTAATTCCTAAAACGTTTGCGTAATAAGTTACAGTAGAACCAGTTGGTCTATAAGAAACTCTTTTGAAGATATCTCCCCAAGAAGTATTATATAAGTTAACGTTTGCATTGAAGAATGAAGATCTAAATCCGTATCCTAATTCTGCAGAGAAAACTTTTTCGTTTTCTAAACTTGGATTGATTGTATTAGTATTATCTAAGAAAACAGCTCCAAAGAATGGTTGTCTTTCGTAGTAACCAGTATTAAAGAATACATTGTGATTAGCGTTAAGGTTGTAATTAACACCAGCTTTCACGTTATATCCTAATTTGTTCACCATTTCAGTTTTCTGATTAGCTGGTGTATAAAGGAAATAATCTACTCTTTGGAAGCCTTGATTAGAGATAGAACCTTGAGCAAATGCAGATAAATCACCATTGCTATATTCTAATTGACCAAAACCGCCTAACCAGTTTACGATACCATCATTGTTATAAGCAATTTTAACTTCATCAGTCTTTCCACCGAATGGATTCCAGTTTGGAGAAGCATCATAAGCATCTGTGATTTGTCTGTTAGGATTATTTTTATCTGTGTTGTCAATGATGTACTTAGCTCCTAAGAAATCACTTACAACTCTGTAGTGTAATCCTTTGTAATATCTACCATCTACTCCGACAGTAAAGTTTAAGTTATCGTTAAGTTTGTGGTTTAAGCTAGAAATTGCTCCAATCCAGTTGTGAGAGTTAATAGAAGATCTTCTTACAAATACTGAGTTAGCAGAGTTAGAATTTGGAGTTGCAATAGCAGCGTTAGCAGCATAGATTGCATCAAAGTCGATACTTCCGTCAGCTTTTCTGAAGCCGTTTTCAGTTTTGTTGTTTACTCTACCTAGAGTTCCTGTTCCACCACCTCTACCAAATGAAGCATAAACTACTGTAGATAATTTGGTAGCGTCTGTGATTTTATAATCCCAGTTCAAAGACATTACTGGTTTGTGATAGTAGTTTCTTGTGAAAGAATATTCTTCACCACGGAAAGTTCCCCAGTTTAGATTGTATTTTCTGTTTGGTTCACCATCTGTACCATATTTTAAATACTCATTGATTGTAGGAGAGAAAGATCTTTGGTTGTGCCATTGTGGAGCACCAGTGATAGTGAATTGGAAATCGTGTTTACCGTTTTGGTAACCAAGAGCCCAATAGTAGTTGTAACCTTCGAACTCAGTTCCGTCAGCATACATGCTTCCAGCTGTTCTACTCATTAAGAATGAAGAAGACCATCCAGTAGTACCTTTTCCTGTGTTATAAGAGAATAAAAGTTTGTTGTAACCTGAGTTACCAAGTCCAAACATTACATTTCCTTCTCTTTTTTTGTCTGCAGCTCTTGTTAAAACGTTAATCGTTCCACCTACAGATGCGATTGCTAATTTAGAAGATCCTAAACCTCTTTGAACTTGCATTGCAGAAGTTACATCAGATAGACCAGCCCAGTTTGACCAATAAACAGCTCCGTTTTCCATATCATTAACAGGAACCCCGTTAATCATAACTGCGGTATTTCTTTGGTCAAAACCTCTTACGTTGATTCTTGAATCACCAAAACCACCACCTGCTTTAGTTGCATACACAGAAGGAGTAGTGTTTAGAACTTCAGGGAATTCTTGGTTACCTAGTTTTTCTACAATTACAGCTTCTTTGATAGTAGAAACCGCTACTGGAGTTTTTCTGTCTTTAGCGATATCTGCCACCCCAGTTAGAACTACTTGTTCTATGTCTTTTGAGTTGATAGAATCTCTATCTTTTTGCGCAAATGCTACACTAGCAGCACTTAATACAATTACCACAGAAAGTCTTGACTTTCCTAAATAGTTGATTTTCATAAAGTTATATTATTTCAAACATTGTTTTATCGGAATGCAAAATACATTATTTTTTTTTAACTAAAATTAACATAGTGTTAAAATTTTATGAAACCCATAATTTTTTATCCACAATGAAGTTTTTGATTTTCAATTTGATACAAAAAAACACGCTATTAGCGTGTTTTCATTATTTTTAATTTTTTATGGCTTTTAAACTTAAATCTATATTTTCTGCCGAATGCGTTAGTGCTCCAGCCGAAATATAAGTGACACCCGTTCTTGCGATTTCGTTTAGCTGGTCTCTAGAAATTCCTCCCGAAGCTTCGGTTTCGCACTTTCCTGCAATTATTTTTACCGCTTCTGTCATGGTTTTTACATCCATATTATCTAGCATAATTCTATCAATTCCTTTTCCAGCGAGCTTTGCAGCTTCTTCTACTTCTGCTAGAGTTCTGGTTTCTACTTCTACCTTAAGTTTTAATTTATTTTTTTTAAGGTATTCTTGAGTCATTTTTACTGCATTGGTAATGCTTCCGTTATAATCTATATGATTGTCTTTCAGCATAATCATGTCATATAAACCATATCTGTGATTGGTTCCGCCACCAATAGCCACTGCCCATTTTTCACAAATTCTGAAATTTGGAGTGGTTTTTCTCGTATCAAGCAATTTGGTTTTAGTTCCTAGAAGTCTAGAGTCCCATTCATGAGTTAAAGTAGCAATTCCGCTCATTCTTTGCATGCAATTTAGAACTAATCTTTCTGTAGAAAGGATAGAACGTGCACTTCCTGTAACGATGAAGGCTACGTCGCCAACTTTTGCATTTTCTCCATCTTTAATAAAAACCTCTACTTTTAAATCTTTGTCAAAAGTTTTAAAAATAATTTCTGCTAATTCTACACCAGCCAAAATACAGTCTTCTTTTACCAAAAGTTTTGCACTTTGTACCAATTCTTTAGGAATGGTAGAAAGAGTAGAGTGGTCACCGCTTTGAATATCTTCTTCTAAAGCAGATTTTATAAATTGTTTTAAGGCTTTATCGGTTACGTAGTGTGGACGTTTCATAGATGTAAATTTCAAGTTTTTATCTGTGATGAATCTTTAAGCAAAATCTTTATTATAAAAAGCACCTTTATTTTCTTTCATCGCCAAGGAATGCTTAATAATAAGGTAAGAAACATTCACCAGATTTCTTAATTCTGATAATTCTGGCGAAATTACTGAATAATTATACAATTCTGTAACCGCTTCGTAGATTTCTCTTTGTTTTTTTTGAGCCAGTTGCAATCTTTCGTTGCTTCTTACAATGCTTACCAAATCACTCATCATTTCTTGAAGTTGTTTTCTGAGATAAGTGATGAGCACTTTTTCTTCCATTACTTTCATGCCTTCTTCATTCCATTCTGGGACATTTTCGAGGTCGAAGTAATTAAATTCATCTTTGTGAAGCAATTCTACAGATTTCATGGCAGCATTATGCCCATAAACCAAACCTTCCAAAAGTGAATTAGAAGCGAGACGATTTGCACCATGCAATCCAGAGTTGGTACATTCTCCCACAGCGAAAAGATTTTTGATAGAAGATTGTCCATCTTTGTCTACCACGATTCCGCCCATTAAATAATGACTTGCAGGAACCACAGGAATCAGTTGTTTAAATGGGTCAATTCCTTCATCCATGCATTTTTGGTAAATATTAGGGAAATGTTCTATAAATTTTTCTTTATCCATTTCTCTACAATCGAGGCCTACATATTCATCTCCAGAAATTTTCATTTCGTTGTCAATGGCTCTTGCTACAATATCACGCGAAGCTAATTCTTCTCGCTCATCATATTTGTGCATGAATTTCTCACCATTTTTGGTTCTGAGTTTTGCGCCGTCACCACGAACTGCTTCCGAAATGAGAAACAACATTCCGTCTCGTTTAGAATACATTGCAGTAGGGTGAAACTGAATGTATTGCATGTTAGAAACTTTACCGCGAGCTCTGTGAACAAAAGCAATTCCGTCTCCGGTTGCAATTTTTGGGTTGGTAGTATTTTTGTAAACGTGACCAGCTCCACCAGTTGCAACCATAGTTACTTTTGAAGTGATTTTCTGAATTTTTTTATTTTTTTGGTCAAGAACGTAAGCTCCGTAGCAAGAAATATTTTCTAAGTCAAATTTTTTATTGGGGATATGGTGTTGCGTTATTAAGTCAATAACGTAATGATAATCAAGTATTTCTATGTTGGTAGATTTGTTGCAATAAGCTAGAAGTGCACGTTCTATTTCTGCGCCCGTAACATCTTTATGGTGAACAATCCTAAATTCGGTGTGGCCACCTTCTCTTCCGAGTTTAAACTCGCCATCTTCTTTTTTGTCAAAATTTACGCCCCAATCTACAATTTCTTTGAAACGGTCTGGTCCTTCTTTGATGACCATTTCTACTACTTCTCTATTGTTTTCGTAATCTCCAGCGCGCATCGTGTCATCTATATGTTTCTGGAAATTATCAGTGTCTAAATCCATTACTACTGCTAAACCACCTTGAGCATATTTGGTGTTGGTTTCGTCTTCCTCAGCTTTGGTGACGATGGTGATTTTAGCATCTGGTAATTTTTCAGAAATTTTAATGGCGTAAGAAAGTCCCGAAATTCCTGAGCCAATTACCAATACATCTGTTTTTATCATTTTAAAAATTGAGATTTGAAATTAGAAAGTCTGTAAAACTACATTCCAAATGTAAGGATTTTGAAAAGAATAGGGAGGATTCTGCTAAAGAAATTGACTATAATCTTTATTCATATTTAAAACAATCCGCCTTCTTTTTGATTTTCAAAGAAGGTGTCAATTTTTAAATTTGATGATTGAGAAGCTTTTACAGCGAGTTGGTCACAGATTTCATTTTCAGGATGACCAGCATGACCTTTTATCCAGTGAAATTCTATTTTATGTTTTTTGAAAAGTGGAATAAATCTTTGCCACAAATCAGGATTTTTTACATTTTTAAAGCCTTTTTTTATCCATCCGAAAATCCAATTTTGGTTAATCGCATCGGCTACATATTTAGAATCAGTGAAAACATGAACGTTTTCTTCTGGATTTTTTAACTTTTCAAGTGCTTCAATCACCGCGAGAAGTTCCATTCTGTTATTGGTGGTCAAACGGAAACCTTCGGAAAAAGTTTTTTGATAGTTTTTTTCAGGAACACGCATGAGAATTCCATAGCCACCTTTTCCAGGGTTGCCACTACAAGCGCCGTCTGTGTAAATTTCGATTTTCATGTAAGGTAAAAGTCTTGAAACTGAAAAGTCGTAAAATCGTAAGCATAAATACATTTTTACAATTTTACGAATCTCCGATTTTACATTTTTTTAAAACGGCATTTCAGCATCATCGTCGTCATCATTCATGGCAGAGCCAGAAATATTTCCGTTATCTGGTAAACCAAATGCTGCACCTGGATCTATGGAAACACGCAATTTATCAAAACCGCTTGGTTCATCCTGTTGCGCAAAACCAGAAGAATGATAGCTTCCGAAAACGTCTAAATCTGAGAATTTGGCTAAGCTTCCGTGGAAACTTAATCTTACATCTGCAATAGAACCGTTTCTGTGCTTCGCAATGATAAGTTCTGCCTGGTTTGCAGAAGGAGTCTCGTCTTCCCAAGTGTCAATTTTATAATATTCTGGTCTGTAGATGAAGGAAACGATATCTGCATCTTGCTCAATCGCTCCAGATTCTCTCAAGTCCGAAAGTTGAGGTCTCTTATTTGGACGGGTTTCTACGGTTCTGGATAACTGAGAAAGCGCAATAACTGGAACGTTTAATTCTTTTGCAATGGCTTTTAGTGAACGAGAAATCGTTGCAATTTCTTGTTCTCTGTTTCCGCCACCTTTTCCTCCGGAATTTGCGGTCATCAACTGTAAATAATCTACCATGATGATTCTTACGCCATGTTGCATCACCAGTCTTCTGCATTTTGCACGGAAATCAAACACCGAAAGTGCAGGTGTTTCGTCTATATAAAGCGGAGCATTTTCTAAAGCGGCAACGTTTGAGAATAATCTTTGCCATTCTTCTTCAGACATTTGTCCTTTTCTCAATTTTTCAGAAGAAATTCCCGTTTCTGAGGCAATCATTCTTGTGATGAGCTGTACAGATGCCATCTCCAGAGAGAATAGCGCCATCGGAATATTGTGTTCTACAGTGATGTTTCTCGCCATAGAAAGTAGAAATGCGGTTTTTCCCATTGCAGGACGCGCCGCGATGATGATTAAGTCAGAACTTTGCCATCCTCCAGTTTCTTTGTCTACATCTCTAAATCCTGATGGGATACCAGAAAGTCCTTCTTTATCTTTTAAAGATTTAATTTTATCAATCGCTTCTTTTACCAAGGAATTGGCGGTGTCAAAACCTTTTTTGATGGTTCCATTGGTGATTTCGAAAAATGATTGTTCTGCTTTGTCCAACAATTCAAAAACGTCTGTAGATTCTTTGTAAGAGCTGTCAATTACATTCGCAGAAACGTTAATCAAACTTCTGAGAATGAATTTTTCTAGAATTACACGAACGTGATATTCTATGTGAGCGCTCGAAGAAACGCCCATTGTAAGGTCTATAATATAATGGTCACCTCCAGCAAAACCTAGTTTTTCTTCTTTTTTGAGCTCTTGGATTACGGTCATTAAATCTACAGGCTCGTTTTTTTCGTACAATTTTAAGATTGCGGAAAAAATAACTTGATGTCTCGGGTCGTAAAAAACCTCGGGAGTTAATAAATCTATAGAATAATCTAATCCTTTTTTGTCAATCAAAAAAGTTCCAATAACCAATTTCTCGAATTCAACTGCATTAGGCGGCATTTTGCCTGCTGAAATAGAAAGTTCCTTCGCGAAATTACCATGTGTTAAACTTGATAATGTTTCCTTCTGTGCCATTTCACAAAGATAGAATTTTTAAAATTTTTTTGAGGTTAATGTTGGTTTTTATTCAGATTAAACACAAAGCTCTTAATAGCTGATTGTTAGGTGAGAATAAAATGTGGATAACTTGAAGAGTTATTAATAATTCTTAATATTTATTTAAAAAACTCTTAGATTTTTTTTCTCCTCAAGATTAAAATATTTATTCAAGTTTTGGTAATCAGATTTTATAAATTTTAATTTATCACTTCTCATGCAATGTTCAACATCTTTTTTGCTTCTAATGTTTAACAAGTTTAACAACATATTTGATTTTGAAATTTCATCATGATGGATAATAAATAACTTTCTTTCATAACTAGAACTTAAATTTTTATCTAATAAAAATTCAAAAATTTCATCAACATAGTCCTTATCAGATTTATCAAGAGAATGTCCCCAAATATAAATATAGGATGACTTGTTAGATAAATCTAAATCAGTAATAAATTTATAATCAGTATTTTTATTTACTTTTTGGTAGTATTTAGTAAAAGGAAAATAAAACTTTTTATTAAGAATGGTTTCATCAATATCATTAAATCCTAAAACGATTGAATGTTCTTCTGATGATGTAGTAATCTGCTTTTCAATAAAAGATTTACCATGTACATTGAAAATATTATTCTTTATTTTTGAATTTTGGTACAATTTCCTAAAAGTATCAGTATAATTAAATGTGTAATAATAATCAATACTATTTAGCAGATTGCACGCTTTGCTTTCTAATTTTGGATTTTCTAAAAATGAATTAATTATTAAGTCAAAATAATAATTAAAAATATTTTTAAAATCGTCTAATTGTTGTTTTAAATGATTTAATATAGCATCTTCATTAATGTTAATATAATAATTGTATTTATAAATCAGAAAGTGTTCTATTAATTCTAAGTCGCTTTTATTGTCCGATGAAATTATTTCTAATTTTTCTAAAACATTTATGGCTTCTATGTTATTGTCTATTATTGTTGAATAATATGTAGGTATATTTTTTTTAGGATTTAGGGTAAATTCTGCATTAATTTTTTTAATAAAAAGTATAGCAAAATTTATTGCTTTTTCTATTTTAGATTCAAAATCTATCCATGTTTCAATCTTATATTCTTCTTTAAAATATTGAAACCAAATGTTATTTTTTAATCTTTCTTTAAGTGATAAAATATGTTCTTGTTTGAATTTGAGATTTTCAATTTTAAAAAATTTTTCTAAATCTTCTTTTTGTTTAAGGTCTGTGAATAAGTCATCAAAGCAATAATTTTCTTTTTCTTTTATTACTTCAATTTTTAACATGATTTCTAAGAAATCTTGATATTTTGTTGGAAGCTTATGGTGTAAGTCAAATCCATTTCCGGTTATTAGTATTTTAGCCACATTTAGTTTTTTAATATTCCATTTTTCTCAATTTTGGAACAAATTTCCCTACAAAAAGTGCAATAAAAACCGTCATGGTTCCGCCAAAAACGACTGACCTTACCACGCCTAAAAGTTTTGCAGCAACACCGCTTTCAAATTGTCCCATTTCGTTACTCGACATAATGAAGATAGAATTTGCACTCATCACTCTTCCTCTGATATGATCTGGAGTTTTCAACTGTACGATGGTTCCTCTTATCACGACTGAAATTCCGTCAAAAATTCCGCTCAACATGAGGAATAAGAAAGATAACCAGTAGAGTTTTGACAAGCCGAAACCAATGATGCACAAACCAAATCCAGCTACTACACCGATTAAAATTTTGCCCTGATTTTTTCTTAATGGAATGAAAGAAAGCGTTACAATAATAATCATCGAGCCAATATCTGATGCAGCGTTGAGAAGCCCGAAACCATCAGCTCCAACTTTTAAAATATCACTTGCGAAAACAGGAATCATGGCAACTGCTCCGCCAAAAAGTACGGCAAACATATCTAAACAAAGTGCTCCTAGAATTTCTTTTGTTCTATAAATGTAAGTGATTCCTTCTTTCATTGAAGCCCAAACTTGCAACTCATTTTTATGGTATTCTGACTGTTGTTTTTTGATTTGAAAGAAAAATAAGGAAGCCAGTAAAATTAAAAATAAAATGACTACCAAAGTCCATTTTATAGTAATTAAAGCGATAAGAAATCCTCCAATTGCGTGTCCTGAAACAGATGCGGTAAGAAAAGTCGCTTGGTTTAAGGTAATGGCGTTAGCTAATTTTTCTTGTCCTACAATTTTGGGGATCATTACCGGAACAATCGGGCCGATGAAAGCCCTACAAATTCCTGTGAAAAATATAATTCCGTAGATGTAATATGTGATTTCGTGACCTGTAAAATGAAGGTTAGAAGCATAAAATGCAGGAATCAATAACAACGCAATCAGCACAAAATATCCCGAAGTACACCAAAGAAGCATTCTTTTTTTCTCGTTCATATCGATAACATGACCAGCGTACAAAGCTGTAGAAACTGCAGGAATAACTTCCGAAAGCCCTATCAAGCCAATTGAAAAAGGATCTTTGGTGAGCTGATAAACCCACCATCCTAATAACGTGGCAAGCATTCTAAACGCTAGAATTAGAAAAAACCTTCCGGTAAGTAAGTTTCGGAACTCTTTATTTTTTAGAGTTTTGATGGGCTCAAGAGAAATCATTGAGCAAATATAAAGGAATTAGAAATATTTTTTTAATAGTTAAAGTCTATATTTGTGCAATGAATTGGTTAATACTCATCATCGCAGGATTATTCGAAACAGCATTTGCATTTTGTTTAGGAAAAGCACAAGAAACTACAGGCAAAGAAAACCTTTATTGGTGGTCTGGATTTGCAGTTTGCCTTTTTCTTTCTATGTTTCTCATGTATAAAGCTATTGCTGGCGAAAATGGTTTGCCAATCGGTACAGCTTATGCAGTTTGGACGGGAATTGGAGCGGTAGGAAGCGTTTTGATGGGAATATTTTTCTTTAACGAACCAGCCACTTTTTGGCGCATCTTTTTTGTGTCAACTTTAATTATTTCAATCGTAGGACTGAAGTTTGTAAGTGAGTAATTAGATTTTAAAATTTTTTAAAAAATCACCAATTTTTCTGTCATTTGCTAAACGTGGAATTTTATTTTGTCCGCCTAGTTTTCCTTCTGATTTCGCGTATTCTTGGAAAGCATTTTTCTGCAATTTGGTAATTTTCAGCACTTGCAAAATATTTCCAGCAATCAAATCATCATAATACGTGTTTCTTTTACGCATTTCTGCGTCAAGGTTTTGACGGAAACTTTCTAGATTTTCTGGCTCTTTTTCAAATTCTATAAACCATTCGTGATAAGGCAATTCTCCGTTTTCAGGATTTACCTGTGGAGCGAGGTGAAACTCAGTAATTTGCGCTGGGAATTTTTCTACTGTTGCCTTCATTGCTTCTTCTACTTCAAAAGCAATCACGTGTTCACCAAAAGCTGAGGTGAAATGTTTGGTTCTTCCAGAAACTAAAATTCTGTGCGGTTTTTTAGAAATAAATCTTACCACATCACCAATAGAATATGCCCAAAGTCCCGAGTTAGTGGTTAATATAAGCGCATAATCTTTGTTGAGTTCTATCTCTTTCAAAGTTAATCTTGGTGCATCTGGTTTTCCGTACTGTTCCAGCGGAATAAATTCATAGAAAATTCCGTGATTCGATTGAAGTAGAAGTCCTTCTTTCTCATAATCATCTTGAAATGCAAAAAAACCTTCACTTGCAGGAAATGTTTGGATAATATCTACTTTTCCGCCCAATAATTCTTCCATTTTTTCACGATACGGTTCGTAGTTTACACCGCCTGTTACAATGAGTTGAAGATTCGGAAATAATTGTTTTATTTTTTTGCCATTTCTTTCGATGAGCTTTTCAAAATACATAATTAACCAAGGTGGAATTCCCGAAATCAGCGTCATGTTTTCTTTTTCAGTTTCTTCTACAATTTTGTCCACTTTAGTTTCCCAATCTTCTATGCAATTGGTTTCGTAGCTCGGCAATCTGTTCTTTTGCAAATATTTTGGGATGTGATGCGCTACAATTCCTGAAAGTCTGCCTGTTTTTATATCATTAATGTCTTCTAATTCTGGTGAACCTTGCAAGAAAATCATTTTTCCGTTTACAAAATCGGCATTATTTTTTTGCGCAATATAATGGAAAAGTGCAGATTGCGCTGCTTTTACCTGATAGTCCATTCCTTCTTTGGTCAAAGGAATATATTTCGTTCCAGAAGTGGTTCCAGAAGTTTTTGCGAAATATTCTGGTTTTTCTGGCCAAAGAATATTTTTGTCGCCGTGTTTTACTTTTTCTACAAAAGGTTTTAGGTCTTCGTAGTCAGAGATTTTCACATTTTTTTGAAAATCTTCTACCGATTTAATTTCCGAAAAGTTATGCTGAAGTCCGAAAAGTGTTTTTTCGGATTTTTTGACCAAATCCAATAACAATTTTTCCTGAAGAACTTCGGCGTTATTTTTGAAGTCTTCTGTTTTGGCAACATGGTTTTTCGCCCAAATTTTGGCGATGTTTTTCTTTAAGAAATTTATCATTTGCCAAAGTTAAAAATAAGTTTTGAAAAAACTATCTTTGCACCGTCAAACGATTTCGGAGCAACCCGAAATCGCTTTTGTCGTTTTATCAATTTTTGAAAAACGATGAAAAAAATATACAACTTTACGATATTACAATGCTGAAAAATATTAGTCAAACGCTTATTCCCGAGTTTTTAAGAAAGAATTTTGGAAAAGAAATTTTTGATTGTTTAGACCAAAACCAACATATTTCTGTGAAAGGTTTTGCAGGTTCTGTTCCGTCTATTTTGGTGGCAGAATTATTTCTTACGCAGAAAAAAGATGTTCTTTTTATCATTGACGATAAAGAATCTTCCAATTATATCACTTCGGAATTAGAGGAAATGATAGGCGAAGAAAACGTTTTGTATTTCCCTGAAACACATTTAGAACCTTATCAAGTCGAGAAAACCCAAAATGCAAACATCGTTTTACGAACCGAAGTTCTCAATCGTTTGAATTTTGATAAAAAGAAAAAAATTATCGTTGCCACCGCTTCTTCGCTTTCAGAAAAAGTGTTGAAAAAGGAAGATTTCAAAGCGATTTCTCACACGATAAAAGTTGGCGACCAACTGGATTTTGATTTTACTGAAGAATTATTGAATCAGTTCAATTTTACTTATACCGATTTTGTTTCTGAACCTGGAGAATTTTCTGTGAGAGGCGGAATTGTTGACGTTTTTTCTTACGCTTACGAAAAACCTTTCAGAATTACTTTTTTCGGGAATGAAGTAGAAAGCATCAAGGAATTTGACATCGAGACTCAACTTTCCACAGGAAAAGTCAATGAGTTTGAATTGGTTTCTAATATGAATTTTGCGGTTTCGGGAAGCAAGGTTTCTTTACTGGATTTATTGCCAAAAGATAGTTTCGTTGTCACTAAAAACGCCTATTTAACGATAAAAAAACTCAAAGATTTCTACGAAAATGCAGAGCAGAAATTTGAAACACTAAGCAAAGAAATCAAGCGCCAAAAACCAGAAATTCTTTTTGTTTCTGATGATGTTTTTCTAAGAGATTTAGAAAAATTTAAAAGTATAGATTTTTCATCTGTCATTCTGAATGAAGCAAAGCGAAATGAAGAATCTCTTAAAAAGAAAATAGATTCTTCGACTTCACTTCGTTACGCTCAGAATGACAAAAGTAAAACAATAAATCTCAATCAAACCGCACAACCGACCTTCCATAAAAATTTCGAACTTCTTGCCGAAGATTTAAAAGAAAAAAAAGAAGAAGGTTATGAAACTTGGATTTCTTTTTCAGGTGAAAAACAAAAGGAAAGGTTAGAAAATATTTTCGAAGAACTGAATCATGATTTACCTTTTAAATCTTTCAAATCTGAGCTTCATGAAGGTTTTGTAGATTACGAACTAAAAGTTTCGGTATATACAGATCATCAGATTTTTGACCGTTACCAAAGATATAAAGCCAAAAATTCTTTTGCCAAATCTGAGCAATTAACGCTAAAAGATTTAATGTCTTTGAAAGTGGGAGATTACATCACGCATATTGACCACGGAATTGGGAAATTTATGGGATTGGTGAAAGTTACCAATGATGGAAAAACACAAGAATGCTTCAAATTGACGTATAAAAACAACGATTTGCTCTATGTTTCTATCCATTCGCTTCACAAAATTTCAAAATATAACGGTCCAGATGGAAGAGAAATCGTTCTCAATAAACTCGGTTCTCCAACTTGGAAAACTTTAAAGCAAAAAACCAAGGCAAAAGTTAAACAAATTGCATTTGATCTCATCAAATTATATGCTCAGAGAAAAACGGCAAAAGGTTTTTCATTTTCGCCAGATTCTTATTTGCAGAATGAACTAGAAGCAAGTTTCATCTACGAAGACACTCCAGATCAGGAAAAAGCAACGCAAGATGTGAAAAATGACATGGAAAATGATGGTGTAATGGACCGATTGATTTGTGGAGATGTAGGTTTCGGGAAAACGGAAGTGGCAATTCGTGCGGCGTTCAAAGCGGCAACCGATGGAAAGCAAGTCGCGGTTTTGGTTCCTACCACGATTTTGGCGTTTCAACATTACAGAAGTTTCAAAGAAAGGTTGAAAGATTTTCCTGTAAGTATTTCTTATTTGAACCGTTTCCGTTCTGCTAAACAAAAAAATGAAACCAAAGAAGGACTCAAAAATGGTAAAATTGATATCGTCATCGGAACGCATCAATTGGTTGGTAAAGATATAGAATTCAAAGATTTAGGGTTATTGATTATTGACGAAGAACATAAATTCGGGGTGAATGTAAAAGATAAACTCAAAACGTTAAAAGCCAATATTGACACCTTGACTTTAACAGCAACACCAATTCCAAGAACGCTTCAGTTTTCTTTGATGGCTGCAAGAGATTTATCGGTGATAAAAACACCACCGCCAAATCGTCAACCAGTTGATACGCAAATTATTGGATTTTCTGAAGAAATTCTTCGAGATGCGATTTCTTACGAAATTCAAAGAGACGGACAGGTTTATTTCATCAATAATAGAATTGAAAATCTGAAAGATATTGCAGGTTTAATTCAGCGTTTGGTACCTGATGCGAGAGTCATTACAGGTCACGGACAAATGGACGGAAAAGAATTGGAGGCCAGAATTCTCGATTTTATGGAAGGAAAATATGATGTTTTGGTTTCTACCACGATTGTAGAATCTGGAGTAGACGTTCCGAATGCGAACACGATTTTTATAAATGATGCGCAGAAATTCGGGATGGCAGATTTGCACCAAATGCGCGGTAGAGTTGGACGAAGCAATCGAAAAGCGTTTTGTTATTTAATTACGCCACCGTTTGATATGATGACTTCGGATGCTAGAAAACGTTTGGAAGCAATTGAACAATTCTCTGATTTGGGAAGTGGTTTCCAAATTGCAATGAAAGATTTAGAAATCAGAGGAGCTGGAGATTTATTGGGAGCGGAACAAAGTGGTTTTATCAATGAAATGGGCTTTGAAACGTATCAAAAGTTGATGCAAGAAGCCTTGGAAGAATTGCAAAACGAAGATGATTTCCAAGATTTATTTGAGAATGAAGAAGACCGTAAAAAATTATTCAAATCAAATAAAGAAGTCAATATTGATACCGATTTTGAACTAATGTTGCCTGATTCTTATGTGAATTCTACGGAAGAAAGATTGTCATTATACCAAAAATTGGCAGAAATCCCAACCAAAGAAGAATTGCAGAAATTTGAAAATGAATTGGTTGATAGATTCGGGAACCTTCCGAAAGAAGCCATTAATTTGTTGAAATCAGTAGAATTAAAATGGCTCGCTGCGGAAATTGGTTTTGATAAAATCGTGATGAAAAACGGAATTTTCTTGGGTTATTTCCCAGATAATCCTCAAGATAAATTCTACCAAAGCGAGAAGTTCAGAAATATTATCGCTTACCTTTCTCAAAATCCACGAGAAGCACAACTCAAGGAAAAATCTGGCAAAGAAGGCAATCAGCTCATGATGAGAAAAGATGGTGTGAAAAATGTAGATGAGGTAAATGTTCTATTGACCAAAATTTTAAGTTAGAAAATTGTACTTTTGTAAAAAATAAAAATCATGAAAATCAAACATTTTTGGCTGGCCTTAGTTTCTTTATTTATTATTTCTTGTGCGCCAGAAACATCTTCTTTCTTAGGTTTAGATTCTACAGGTGGCGGTAACGGAAATGGAGGTGGAACAGGAAGTGGTGGCGGAACTGGAACTACCGGAACTAAAGTTTTGGCAAAAATCAATACTTTTGATGATAATGGCGATCCTTTTTCTTTCAGTTTTACTTACGCTAATAAAGCAATTTCTAAAATCACTACTTCTGATAATTCTTATATTTCTACCATTTCTTACAATAATGGTAAAATTTCTAAAGTGGTAAGTGTTTTGGTGGATGCAAAAACTTCTGAAGATGTTACCATTACCTCTATTGTGAGTTATAACGCAACAGGAAATATTGCTAAAGTAGAAGCCACCGAAGTAACCAAATTAAGCGGAACTCTTATTAACACTACCCAAAAAGTGAGCACTTATGTCTATAATGCTGCAAACCAGGTTGCTAAAGTTACTCAAGAATATTCTATGGCAGGAATTTCCACCCAAACAGGAATTTTTGAATATACTTACTCAGGGAAAAACCTTACTAAAATGGTGTTTACGACTAAGCTGAGTTTAGGTCCAATTCCAGATGTAATTGTTACGACCAATTATTCGGGTTATGATAATAAGATTTCGCCAACTTCTACCTTAGGAAATAATTATAATGAGTTTTCTATGTCAGAGAAAGGATTAGGCGTTTATGGAATGTCTAATAATTTTACCAAAGTAGAGATGACAGAATCTATGATGGGAACCACTACTACAGAAACGGTTTCTTATACTTATGACTCACAAAATTATGCTACTTCTATGACGGTTTCAGGTGAGAAAAGTACTTTTGAGTATATGAGTCTTTAAAAATTCCTAAATGAAAAAATTCATTGTCTTTTTTGCAGTTATTGTTTCTGTGAATGTTTTTGCTTGCAAGTGTGCTTATCAAAGTTTTGGAGAAAGTTTTGCGCAAAACGATTTTGTAGCAGAAATTGAAATTTTGAAAACATATAATGTTGATTTTAATAATGATGAAGATGATAGGTTTTACAAAGCAGATATTAAAATTTTAAAACTTTATAAGGGTAAAAAAATAAGTTCTATTCTTGTTCGGGGAAAAGTGGGTAATGTTTATGAATCCGCTTGTGAAATTGAACTGAAAGTGGGGCAAAAAATGTTAGTGTATTTAGATACAGAAAGTAATTTTGGCATGTCTTCTTGTACCCCAAAAACAGATTTGAATAATAAAAATATTAATCTTGAAAGAAAAGCATTAGAGTTTTTAATTGCACACAAAATAAAGAAAACCAATGTTTTTTATTTTTCAGGAGATTACTTAAATAAATTTAAAAATATCACAACTCAAAATAGTTTTGCTGTTTATAAAATAAAAGTTGACGCAAAATCAAAAGCAGAATCAATAACAGTTATTCAAAATTTTGGTTCAAATAAAGATGAAGAAATTCTTTTTGCAGTTAAGAAAGAATTGGTTTTCTTAAAAAATTTCATGACTGAGATTAAAAATGAGGAAATTATCTTGGTCATGTTTTATAATCCAAAATCTGAAGAAGTTATTTCTAATTTTATTCAATAAATTTGCAGAATAATTATCAATTATAAAACGTGAAATACTTAATCGTAGGTTTAGGAAACAAAGGTGAAGAATACGCAGAAACGCGTCATAATATTGGTTTTAAAGTAGCTGAAAAAATTGCACAAACTTTAGAAGCTCCTTTTAAATCAGCTAATTTTGGTTGGATTTCTGAAGGAAAATACAAAGGCAGAAAAGTTTTTGTTCTTAAACCAGATACCTATATGAATCTTTCTGGGAATGCGGTAAAATTTTGGATGCAAAAAGAAAATATTCCTTTAGAGAATGTATTGGTGATTACGGATGATTTGGCACTTCCTTTCGGAACTTTAAGGTTAAGAAAAAAAGGTTCTGATGCTGGTCATAACGGTTTGAAGAATATTCAAGAAGTTTTACAAACACAAGATTACGCAAGATTACGTTTCGGAATTTCTGCAGATTTTTCCGAAGGGAAACAAGTAGATTACGTTCTCGGGAAATGGAATGAAGATGAACTCAAAACTTTACAAGATAGAATAGATATTTTCGCAAAAGCGTGTCTATCATTCGTTTTCGCAGGAATGAATAATACGATGAATACTTTTAATGGAAAATAGTTGTCAGTTGATAGTTGTCAGTTGATGGAAAATTCCGACAACCAATAACCATCAACCAATAACCAAATTCTTCCTAAAAATACAATACTCTTTATATAGGTTAAAACCTTGTAATTTCTCAATTTCGCCACGCATTTTCAGGTTGTCTTTCATAATAAGATGAGAATCCACCGTTTTGAATCCTAATTTCAATGCAGAGCCGAAAAGCATGGTTGCTAAAACCGCATCCAGACCTTTGTTTTGATAATTGGGATGAATCGCGCCCAACAAAAGTTGAAGCCTTTTTGAAGTTTTCATTGCCCATAAAATTTTTGCCCAACCAAAAGGTAAAATTCTACCACGTGAATTTTTTATCGCTTCGCTTAAATCTGCCATTGCAATGATGAAAGCTAGCAATTCGCCGTTTTCATTGGTAATCATTTTGATGAATTTTGGATTCAAAAGTGGCAAAAAACGTTCGGCAAATTCAGTCATTTCGTCTTCGGTGAGTTTGGTGAAGCCGTAGATTTCGGTGTAGGTTTTGTTGATGAGGTCAAAAACAGGTTTTACATAAGGTTTCACCGCTTTTGTTGAGGTAAATTCTACCGTTTTTATCTTTAAATTTTTAGAAACTCTTTCGTTGAAATTTTTATATCTGTTCAGGATTTGTGCGGTAATCGGAACGTCATATTGTACCAAATCTACAAAATTTTCGTAGTGATTTTCCTTGATAAAATCTACCATAAACGGAAAACTGTGATTGGTAACGAGCATTGCTTTTTCTTCGAAACCTTTGGTAAGAAAACCTTGAGGTTCTTTGTCTGAAAAAGCCATCGGTCCGATGATTTCTGTGCAATTTTTAGATTTTGCCCAAGTTTCTACTGCAGTAATTAAAGCATTGAAAACTTCTTTATTCTCAAAGCATTCAAAAAAAGAAAATCTGGCATCATTTTTCCCGTGAAATTTATTGTAATAGGTAGGAATTACGCCCATAATTCTACCAACAGCTTTTCCGTTTTCGTATGCAAGGAAAAGTACCGCTTCATTGTGCTTAAAGAGTGAATTTTTGTCTTTGTCAAAGAATTTTTCATCATCCATATACAACGGATGAAGCCAATTTTTATGGTTTTTATGAATTTTTTCAGGAAGATAAATAAAGGTTTTTAAGTCTTCTCTGGTATTGACTTCTTTAATTGAAACGGACATCCAATTTATGGTTTAAAAATTTGTAAAACTTAAAGGTAAGAAAAAATACAATGGGCGCAGAAATAAATCCAGCAACTACATCTACAAAATAATGCGCCTTAATGTAAACCGTAGAAAACATCAAAAGAACAACAAATGGAATGAAATATTTTACTGATTTCTTGATATTTTGATAAAGCCAGAAAATAACGATCCAAGAGATGCCTACATGCGAACTTGGAAAAGCAGCGGTGGGAACTTCGCCGTTTTTTTGAATGAGTTTGACCATATTTCCGAAAATTCCTTTGGCTTCAATCGTGTTTTCTGGAAACAGAAAATAAAACTGCGGACCTTCTGCTGGGATCAATATAAAAGTGAAATAATACAGTAAAAATGAAGCGATTAAAATGAAACTAAATTCTTCTATTTTCTGTGGAATTTTGAGATAAATAATTAAGAAAGCAGCTAATGGTAATAGGTAATATGAAAAATATCCGAAGTAAAATAATTCGCTGAAATACCAAGAATCAAAAGTTTCAGAAAATCTTACTGAAGGCTGAAAATCGAATATTTTTTGGTCTAAATGAGATAGAAAGCCATCAACTTTTGGGAAAATTAAAGTATTTAAAACAGCAGTTTCTTTGTATAAAAAAGTCATCAAAGCATAAATCGTAATTCCTTCGGCTAAGTAAAAAATTTTGGAAGAAATTTTATTTTTCAAAAAGAGAAATGCTAAAAAAATAATTAAAAATAAAACCCGAACTCCAAAAAAATTGAGGTCTAGAAAAAGGCTTGGTTGTGTAAAAAGTACTACCAATTCTATTCCGCAGAAATAGAAAAGTATGGGCAACCAAATTATAGATATGTTTTTCAAAAGGGTGAAAATTTCATCAAAAGTACAAAAAAAGCCCCTAATTAAGGGGCTATAGCGAGAAAGTGTTAATTAAAAATCAAAGTTATATGAAGAAATTCTCGCTTGTGTTATCTTGTTAGTCGCAAAAACTAGAGCCATGTTACAACTCCAGTTTCCACATCGTAATTTGCACCTACAATTTTTATCTTTCCTTCTTTCTCTAAATTTCTTAAAGTAGAACTTTGGTGACGAATATCTTCGATGGTTTTCTGGATATTGCAAAGCGTTAATCTATCTAATAAATCCTCGTTTTTAGAAGAACGTTCTTCTCCTTCTTTGATGATTTCGTGGATGCAAGATTCGAAATGATAGATAAGGTGATTAAGGTTATCCATTCCAAGTCCTTCAATTTGAGGAGCATCTAGTCCACCTTTTAGAGCGCCACATTTGGTATGTCCTAAAACCACCACCAATTTAGAACCTGCTACATTACAAGCAAATTCCATAGAGCCTAAAATATCTTGATTAGCAAAATTTCCTGCAATTCTGATGCTGAAAATATCTCCTAAACCTTGGTCGAAAATAAGTTCCGCAGAAGTTCTACTGTCAATACAACTGAGTACCGTTGCAAAAGGCCATTGTCCTTCTCTAGTGTCGTTTACTTGCTCTAGAAGGTTTCTGTTTACTTTAAGATTGTTTACAAATCTTTGGTTTCCTTCTTGTAAAAAAAGAAGTGCTTTTTCTGGAGTAATGGTTGCTTGAGTTTCTAATGTATGTGCTTTCATAATTTTTTCTTTTAATTTTTTAAAAACCTTTTCGGAACGCTGAAGGTTGGTTCCGAAAAGGAAACAATGTTAATTTAATAGGTATGAAGTTATGATATTTTTTTAAATTACTCTTCTGTGCGAAATGGTAATATGTGAATGTTGGTCGTTTTCATATTCTTTATAAGAAGTTTTAAATCCTTCTAAAACCACTTCTATATCTTCTTCTCTGGCTCTTACATTGGCAAAATCCGAGATTAAGTCGATAATATCATCAGAGACATAAGAAGTTTTCTTAGCATTAATAATCACTTTAGAGTTGGGTTTAATATTTTTTAGCGTTTTTTTGATGGCTGCTTTATTTAAGAATGAGACTTCTTCTGCCAAATCTATGGTGATTTCATCAGCGCTTTCTAGATCTTCTCTACTCAAATAATAAGCGCGTTTCATGTTTCCAAGTAGCAAGAAAAGAATACTGATGGCTAAACCAATTCCTACTCCTTTTAATAAATCTAATGCTACCACAGCAATAATAGTAGCGATGAAAGGAATAAATTGATATTTTCCTTTGCTCCAGAAATGGCTAAGTTTTGCAGGGCTTGCTAATTTATAACCTACCATTAATAAAACTGCTGCTAGAGTTGCCAAAGGAATTTTGTTCAATAAAAATGGAATAGATAAAACAGATACTAACAATAAAATACCATGAACAATAGCCGAAATTTTACTTGTTGCACCAGCATTAGCATTTGCAGAAGTTCTTACTACCACCGAAGTCATAGGTAAACCTCCAATAAATGAAGAAACTAAGTTGCCAATACCTTGTGCTTTCAACTCTAAGTTAGTATCTGTTATTCTTTTATGTACGTCCATTCTATCTGCAGCTTCTATACATAATAATGTTTCTATGGAAGCTACTACTGCGATAGTTGCACCAATAATCCAAACTTGCGGATTTAGGAATCCTGAAAAATCTGGAAAGGTGATTAAGTTTTTAAAATCTTCTACCGATTGTGGAACTGGAAGTGTTACCAAATGTTCACTAGAAATTTCTAGGGTGCTTCCTCTGAAAACTTCATTGAATAAAATCCCAACAATTACCGCTACTAAAGCTCCTGGTAAAAGTTTAATTTTTTTGAGGAAATTTACTTTTTCCCAAGTAATAAGAATAGCCAATGAAATAATTGTCACCAAAACCGCTCCTGGTGTGATGGCATTTGCTAATCCTGATAAATATTCAGATAAATTAAAACCATCAAAAATCTGAAGGTTTCCTTCAAAATCTTTGTCGTAACCTAAAGCGTGAGGAATTTGTTTTAAAATAATAATGACTCCAATTCCCGCTAACATTCCTTCGATAACGTTGTTGGGAAAATAGTTAGAAATACTTCCTGCTCTTAGAAAACCAAGTGCCAATTGTATAAAACCTGCAATTAAACCTGCAGTTAAAAATAATTCGAAGCTTCCTAAATCGGTAATGGCTCCTAATACGATGGCTGCTAAACCTGCAGCTGGTCCAGAAACGGAAATAGGAGAGTTGCTGATAAATCCTATCACGAGTCCGCCCACAATTCCTGCTAAAATCCCAGAAAGTGGTGGTGCACCAGATGCTAATGCAATACCTAAACAGAGTGGTAATGCTACGAGAAATACTACAATTCCCGAAGGAATATTTTCTTTTATTCCGCCGAATAAAGTGTTTGTTTTTTTCATTGTATGAATATCGATATGTATTTACAATCAATTACTTAGATGTGAGTAATCAATTCTAATGTTTGAAAATTTAATTTGTTAAAAAGCGTCAAGAAACAGCCCATTTTTTTGAAAAAAGGGCATAATTTTCCTATGAAATTTTAGAAATTAAACTTCTGGTGGCGGAGAAAATATCGATTTAAAAGGACTTAGATGAATAGAATCGTCCTTAAGAATGTGTGCGTTAGATGTATTATCTGAAAAGAAAACTCCCATAAAATCTTTGAAATTGTAAGGTTTTGGGGGAAACTTTTCGTTATAATTGGCGAGATTATTTTTAACCTCTTCTTCTGAAATATTATTATTGAGCGTAGGAATTTCCCAATCAAAAATCACAGCGATACTTGGTAAAGCTGTAAAATTGATGAAAACTGCCAGAACAAAAATGCTCAAATACTTCATATAGTAAACTTTCTTAGAAGTTTTTATTATTTTTTCTGCTCATCACCCAATCAGAATTGGTTAGGTCATAAACTTTTTGAATATTTTTCAATATTTCTTCGAAATCTATATTTAAGTCAATTAACTTACCTGTTTTGAGGTCGAAAACCCAACCGTGAACAATAGGATAATGGTCTAAAATATATCTTTCTTGAACCGAAGCCATTTTAATAACGTTGATACATTGCTCTTGAACATTCAGTTCAATCAATCTATCATAGCGTAATTGCTCGTCTTTTATTGAATCTAATTCTTCTTGGTGCAATCTGTAAACATCTCTGATGGTTCTGAGCCAAGGATTCATTAATCCAAAATCTTGAGGCGTCATCGCTGCTTTTACACCACCGCAACCATAATGGCCACACACAATAATGTGTTTTACCTTTAAATGTTGTACTGCATATTGAATGACAGCAGTAGAACTCATATCAAGGGTATTCACTAAATTGGCAATATTTCTATGCACGAAAACTTCGCCGGGTTTCATGCCCATTAATTCTTCGGCGGTTGCACGACTGTCGCTGCAACCTATGTAAAGATATTCTGGACTTTGACCTTCTGCTAATTTTTTAAAAAAATCAGCATCTTGACCGAGTTTTTCTTCAACCCATTTTCTATTATTTTCGAAAATAGTTTCGTAGCTTTTACCCATAATTTTTCATTTACAAATGTAGAATAAAAAATTTCTAAATACATCTAAATTCCGATAGATAGCATCAATTTTTATTCCAAAATAAGGACTTTAAGACTTTTTAACAGTCTAGTTTGTGGTGCAAATTTATACTTTATGATTGATATAATCTTCAGTAGCATCAAATTTTGATATAATTTGAGCAGGATTTCCTACTACTACAGAATTGTCGGGAACATCTGTATTGAGATAAACATTTGGAGCGATTAAGACATTATTTCCAACTTTTATTTTTCCAACGATGACAGCATTTGTGCCAATCCAGACCTCATTTCCAATTTCTGGAACGCCTTCATGTTTCCCACGATTTGCTTGAGCAATTGTTACTCCATGCATAATATTGCAGTTTTTGCCAATTTTTACTTTTGGATTAATCACCACGGTTCCCCAATGTCCTAGATAAAAACCTTCTCCAATTTGAGTTTCTGGGTAAATTTGAAAACCGTATTTAATCTGATGATGGCGCAAAACGAATCTCCAAAAAATTCCGAAAACCGATTTCTTGGAATGTTGTTGACATTTTCTCAAAAGATAAACGTAATGCAAATTAGGATTAATGCATTTTGCCCAAATTTCAGTTGTAGAAAGCCATTTTCCGCTTTCTCTGTAAAAATCTTTTTGGATAGTTGTTTTCTCTGACATAAGGCAAATGTATAAAAACTCTCGCTGATTAAATAGATTTTGCTGATTAAGCAGATGTTTTTTTAATCAGCAAAATCTGCGAGATTTATTATTAGTTAATAATTTCCATAATTTTTTTCACAGAATTTTCAAGATTGAACGGCATTTTATAGTCTTTCAGATTTTCTTGATACTGTTCAAAAAATTCAGGTTCAGTCAATGCTTTTTTCATGCCTTCGTAAATTCCTTCTTCTGAATTTTCTACAATAAGACCTAATTTTCCGTTTTCTAACATTTCTTGAACTCCCGAAACATCAGTGGCAATTATATTTTTTTTCAAAGTGATGGCTTCAAATAAAACGGTAGGGAAACCTTCGTATCTAGAACTCAATATGTAAAAATCTGCAGCTTTAACATAAGGGTAAGGATTATCTGTAAAGCCCAACATTTCTGCAGTTTCGTTAACTCCTAATTCCGTTTTTAAATTCTCAATATTTTCAAAATCATAACCGTCACCAATGATTTGAATGCGATGTTTAAAACCTTCGTCAAGCAATTTTTTATGGACTTTCAACAATCTATCAAACCCTTTTTGTGGAAAAACGGTTCCCACCGAAACAAAGGTTGGTTGATGATTTGTCATGCTGAGCGGAGCCGAAGCATCTGACTTATTCAAAATCTCTCCCGTGTCCAAAGGATTATAAATCCTCACAATTTTAGAGTTTTCGTCTTCGTTTTGGGCTAAATTTTCAAAATCTTTTTGGATGTGTTCAGAAATTACCATGATTTTATCAAAACCAAAAAACTTGCGAATTTCTTGGTCAGTATAATTGTGAAATTCTGTCTTTCTTAAGTCATTGTGAATCCAAACGATTTTTTTAGAAGATTTGATAGGAGAATTCAAAATATCATCTCTCATTCCGTGAATTGCAGCAAATTCTACATCATATTTCTTGTTTTTAAGAATCGTAGAATAGAGAATTTTCGGAAATATTTTCAATAATTTTTGATACAAAACACGATACGCTTTCTTCGGAATATCCTGAATTCTGTTGGTGGTAATCATTTCACCTTTGTTCAGGTAAAGTACACTAATCCAATCAGGAACTTCTGCAAGATATTTCCCAGAGTATAAATTCAGCAGTAAATCTATTTCGTATTTATCTTTTGGAAGATTTTTAAGAAAAGTCACCAAAACTTTTTCTGCGCCACCGTGACGCAGAGATCCAATTCTGATAAGGATTTTTTTCTTTTCCAAATTATTTTAAAAAGGAGTGTTATAATTCCTAAAATTTTTATCCAAGGATTCTTAATTTCTGTAAAAATGGTAGAAATTTTTCTTCCACTTTTTAAAGCATAGGTTTGGTAACCAATTAAGTTTCTCAATAATGCTTTTGGATAAGAAAACAATTGATTTCCGTAAGAGTTTAAGAATGAAAGATGTCCTTCTGTCAATCCCTCGTATGAGGATGGCTTTATCCTATCATTACTCATAGATTGAGTATCAGAAAGGTCATAATAATAAATTCTTACAGCTTTATTGATAAAGCGGGTTTTTAGACCGATGGCATCATATATTTGGAAAAAAATTCTTTGAGGTGCATATTTATTTTTATACTTTTCAAAATCAAAATTTTCTAAAAATTCAAGATACGGTTTCGTAATAAAAAGCCCATTTTTATCTCCTCTCACTTTGTATTTGTATCTCATTTGCAGAATAGAACCATCAAAATCGAAAGGGAATAAAGTCCCAACCAATTTTCCATTTTGGTTAACCGAGTGTCCTATCACTGAAACAAATTTATTGGGGTTCAACTGGTCTGCTTCTTTAATTAAAATTTCCAAAGCATCATCAAGATACGCGTCATCAGAATCAATAATCGTGAAATATGGAGTAGTCACATTTTGAATTGCCTTGAAAACAGTATAGAATTTTTTATGATTAGGATTTTTATAATATTCAATTTTTATTTGATTATCATTTATGAAATTTCGTATAACTTCTTCTGTATGATCAGTAGATCCGTCATCCATAATTACCCATTTAAAGTCTTTAAAACTTTGTCTAAGAAGCGATTCGTAAACTCGGTTTAAAGTATGAGCTCTGTTAAAAGTAGGCGTAATAACGGTGATTTTTTCTTTAAAATTCATTCTTTTTATACAGTTGAGTTTTTAGCTAGATATTGCTGTTCAAAAACTTCGGTTACTTGTTGATAGATTTTCTTTTCATCAAATTTTTCATCGACAGATTGAGTTCCTTCGGTAATTTTTTTGATTAATTCGGGTTCGGTAAGAAACCTTTTCATGGCTTCAAAAATTTCATTTTCATCAAAGTTAACTAAAATTCCGTCTTTTCCATCATCTATCATTTCTGGAATTCCGCCCACGTTTGTAGAAATAATAGGTTTATGCAATCCCATTACTTCGCCAATGGTTAAAGGGTAACTTTCAGATTTTGAAGGAAGTACGAAATAATCAGCAGCTTTTACATAAGGCCAGGGATTTTTTTGAGAATCAAGAAGCAGAAATGTTTTTTCTACACCCAATTCTTTCGCTTGATTTTTCAAATTTTCCATCTCATTTCCACCACCAACAACAGCGATAGAATGTATCAAGTTTTCATCTAAAAGTCTTTTGTGTACACGCATCAGTTCTGCATAGCCTTTTCTGTGATGCAATCTCCCAATGGAAATAAAAGTAGGTCTTATCTCAAAATCTGCTTTAAATTGTTCCGCTTTTTTTCTTACTTCAGACAATTTGATAACATTATAAATTACAGAACTTTTTGGGTAAGAAACACCGTACAAATCTTCTATCACTTGTCTGGTTTGTGCTGCTCCGAAAATCATCCAGTCAAATTTTTTCATCAGTTTGATGCGTTTCATGACTCTTTTTTGATCTGGATCAAAACTTACATCAGTGTGAAACCAACCAATTTTTTTAGATTTTTTGTTGGGTGAATTCAGCACCATTTCAAATTCTGCATAACCTGGAGAAACTTCTATATCAAAATCTTCCTTTACTTTTAAAGCATATAAAACGGAAGGGAATTTGTCATAAATTTCTAGTTTTAGCCTTCTTAATCCGAGTTGAATTTTTTGGATAAAAGGATTTTTCGACATTTGTTCACGGCCTTTTTCTACCACGATGAGTTTAATGTCTTGCGGAATTTCGGTAACCAATTCGCCCTGATACAAATTGAGCATCAAGGTAAAATCAAATTTATCCTTGGGTAAATTTCTCAATAAATCGAGGACCACTCTAGGAACCCCGCCCATTTCTAATGAGCGAAGCCTAAAAAGAACTTTTATTTTTTTTTGACTATCCATTATTCTACTTCACAGCCTAAATTTTTGTACTGAATTTTAAATGTTAAAACCCAACTTTTAAATGCTGTTTTATCTATTTTTTCGTTTAAAAATTTCTCAAAATATTCTAAAGAGAAGTCTTTAGGGAAATTTTGCATTTCATCAAAACTACCATTGAGCCAAGCTTGATTAATGAGATGATTGAAGTAATTCACATCAAAATCATCACCGTATTTATGGTAAGAATTGGTTGCAGAAGATTGAAAAGTGGTTTTCAGCGCTTCTTTTTCTAATCTTGCGATAAAATTAGGATTGTCTTGATGTTTTCGGTAGTAATTAGAAGCGTTTCTGAGTTGTTGTTTTTCGTCTACTTTTCCTTTGGCGTTTTTCCAAATGTGTAGCCAATATTCTTTTTGCCAAAATCCCATCAAAATAGAATTGAGCGCCCAATATTTTTGTTTTGTGGAATTATCTACAATTCCTAATTTGTAAAGAATGGTAAAAAAC